>NZ_CAXBAN010000221.1:0-4463 GCF_963973675.1 uncultured Planktosalinus sp.
ATATTCAGTAAATGAAGGCAATTACATCCACTTTCCGCAAGGTGTAAAAGATTACATCAAATACTGCCAGATGGAAGAGGATGACAGACCTTACACTTCTCGCTACATTGGCTCCCTGGTTTCTGACATTCACCGTAATATTTTAAAAGGAGGTATTTATTTTTATCCAAAAAGTTCCAAAGCTTCAAATGGAAAGCTTAGATTACTTTATGAATGTAATCCAATGGCTTTCATTGTTGAACAAGCCGGAGGAAAAGCCAGTGATGGATTCAACCGAATTATGAAAATTCAGCCTACTGAACTTCATCAACGTGTTCCTTTTTTCTGTGGAAGCAAAAAAATGGTTGATAAGGCAGAGGAGTTTATGAGAAATGCAAAGTAAAAAGCCTCCGAAAACTCTTCCAGAGTTATTGATATATTATTATTTCTTATTCAACAGGTACTCATAGTCGTAAAAATCGAGTCCGCCGCTAAATATCTGAATAGAGCGGTCAATGATTTTTTTCGCATCAGCTTCACTGAAGCCGAGGATAATTGCATAGCGATTTAAAAACTCGGCTTCTTCTTCATCAATATCCTTATCTGCGAAGATGATTCTGAATATGTCATGAAGTTGTTTTAATCTTATTTCCTGCGAATTGGTTGGAAAAACGGGGTATTTTTTTGGGTTTTTGATGATTTCGTTATACTCCAACTCATTGATATCCAATTTTCTGGCAAAACGAAGTAGCAATAATTCTTCTTCAGGTTTTATCGGTCCGTCAACCAATGCAACATTCACTAATGCTGAAAAGTGGCCTAATTTTCTTTTATGGCTTCCGCCGCTGAATAAATCTTCTAATGACATTTTATTTAAATTTTATACAAAGATACTATTTCACTAAGATTTTGAGAAAATTAAAATTGCTTTTTTTAAAACATGGATTACCTTTATAAAAAAAAGTTTCTACAAGGTGAAAAAGACACTGCAAATACTCAATGGTATCGCTTTTATTTCTATGATTTTTATTAATTATTTGTCTAATACCGGACTAATAAATAACAATACCAATGCAACCGTTTCAAGGGAGTTTGAAAATTTTTTTACCCCGGCCGGCTATGCTTTTTCTATATGGGGAATTATCTATTTGCTGCTTTTGGGGTTTGTAATCTATCAGGGACTGGGTTTATTCAGCAAAGCGAAAGAAAATGAGCTTGCAAAACAAGTGGGTTGGTGGTTTGTGGTTTCCTGTGTGGCCAATTCGCTGTGGCTTTTTGCATGGCTGCACGAGTCTCTAGGACTTTCAGTGTTTATTATGTTTGTATTATTGTTTTCGCTCATAAAAATAGTTTTGAGAACCAACATGGAACGATGGAATGCACCATTCAATACCATTCTTTTTCTCTGGTGGCCCTTTTGTATTTACATTGGATGGATTTCTGTAGCGTTGATTGCTAACATAGCTGCTTTTCTCACAAAAATTAATTGGGGCAGATTTGGTATGAGTGATGTTTTCTGGACCATCACAATGATTGTTGTGGCCGGTTTATTAAACCTGTTTGTCACCTGGAGCCGTAATATGCGTGAATTTGCTTTTGTGGGAATATGGGCACTGATTGCTATTGCCATTGCAAATTTTAATGAAAACAATGCTATTGTAATCGTGGCTTTCACTGTTTCGGCGGTTTTACTTGTGAGCAATGCTATTCATACCTATAAAAACCGTAAAACGCTTCCGTTTGTTAGAAGTCTTTCCAAGTAAACAGTAAAATTTTCTTAAAAAAAAGGCTTGCTGTTGTAGATAAATGACCGTCAATGTATCTTTGCCGTCCATGAGCAAAACCATTATCGATTCGCTTTTTGCACAGTCTCCGGAAACCCGGAAACTGGAGGAATCTATTGCCCGTTCTGAAAAAAACATTCATATCACAGGACTTGCCGGTGCCTCATCATCCCTGGTGGTCTCAGAAGTGTTCAAAAATACAGAACTTCCCTTTCTACTGATATTTAATGACAAAGAAGACGCCGCATATCACCTCAATGATATCGAAGCCGTAATAGGCGATAAAGATGTGCTTTTTTATCCGGGAAGCTACCGCCGCCCTTATCAGATTGAGGAAACAGACAATGCCAATGTATTGCTGCGCGCTGAAGTCCTCAACCGCATCAACTCCCGAAAAAAACCGGCGGTTATCGTCACTTACCCAGATGCGCTTTTTGAAAAAGTGGTCACCAAAAAAGAACTGGAAAAAAACACCTTGAAAATCAGAGTAGGTGATCAACTCTCCATTGACTTTGTCAATGAAGTGCTTTTTGAATACCGCTTTCATCGCACAGATTTTGTCACCGAACCCGGAGAGTTTTCAGTGCGTGGCGGTATTTTGGATGTGTTTTCATTTTCCAATGACGAACCCTACCGCATTGAGTTTTTTGGCGATGAAGTGGAAAGCATCCGCAGCTTTGATGTGGAAACGCAACTTTCGCTGGAACAGGTAAAAAAAATCAGCATTATCCCAAATGTGGATGCTTCAGTCTCACAAAGCAACCGCATTAGTTTCTTAAAATACATCTCTCAAAAAACCGCGGTGTTTATTAAAAACCCGGATATGCTCTTCAATGGGGTTCATTCGCTTTTCGCAAAAGCGGAAGAAGCCTTTTCCAAAATGGATGACGGCATCAAGCAACTGGAACCCGACACCCTGTTTTGCACATCGGCATTGTTGAAAGAAGAATTAAAGGAGTTTACGACGGTGGTGATGCAAAAAAGCCTTTCGGTAGAAGCCATCGACTTTAAAACAAAGCCCCAGCCATCATTCAACAAGCAGTTTGACCTGCTCATTGAAAACCTCAATGCCAATACTGAAAAGGGATATAAAAATTATATTTTTTGTTCGTCAGCTCAACAGGCAAAGCGCTTTCACGATATTTTTGAAGACGCCCACCTTGACGTCAAACAGTTTGAAACAGTTGTTTTCCCCATACATCAGGGGTTTATTGACGATATCCAAAAACAGGTGTGTTATACAGACCACCAGATTTTTGAGCGCTATCATAAATTTCAGCTTAAAAACGGGTATGCCAAAAAACAAGCCATCACACTCAAGGAACTCACGAGTCTGGAAATTGGCGATTATGTGACGCACATTGATCACGGAATCGGAAAATTTGGCGGCCTGCAAAAAATTGATGTGGAAGGTAAAAAACAGGAAGCCATTAAACTCGTTTATGGCGAAAGGGACATTCTTTACCTGAGCATTCACTCACTACATAAAATTTCCAAATACAACGGCAAGGACGGTAAACCTCCTAAAATCTACAAACTGGGTTCTAATGCCTGGAAAGCGCTAAAGCAAAAAACCAAAACCCGTGTTAAGGAAATTGCTTTCAACCTGATTGAACTTTACGCAAAGCGAAAACTCCAAAAAGGGTTTTCATTTGACCCCGATTCCTATTTGCAACACGAGTTGGAATCTTCCTTTATTTATGAAGATACCCCCGATCAAATTACGGCTACCGAGGATGTGAAAAAAGACATGGAACACGAGCAGCCTATGGACCGTTTAGTTTGTGGGGATGTTGGTTTCGGAAAGACCGAAGTTGCTATTCGCGCTGCTTTTAAAGCGGTAGACAACGGCAAGCAGGTGGCGGTTTTGGTGCCCACGACCATTTTGGCGTTTCAGCATTATAAAACCTTTACGGAACGCCTGAAAGAAATGCCGGTAAACATCGAATATCTAAACCGTTTCAGAACTGCAAAAGAACGGAAAACCACCCTGGAAAACCTTGAGTCCGGAAAACTGGATATCGTTATCGGAACTCACCAATTGGTGAATAAGGCCGTGAAATTCAAAGACCTTGGGTTGCTGATTATTGACGAAGAACAAAAGTTTGGTGTGGCCGTAAAAGACAAGCTGAAACTCATCAAGGAAAATGTGGATACGCTTACCCTGACTGCAACCCCAATCCCACGGACACTCCAATTCAGTTTAATGGCGGCGCGGGATTTGTCTGTGATTACCACACCACCGCCCAACCGATATCCGGTGGAGACTAATGTAATTCGTTTTTCAGAAGAAATGATTCGTGATGCTATTCGTTATGAAATTTCGCGTGGCGGTCAAGTGTTTTTTGTGCATAACCGCATTGAAAACATTAACGAAGTGGCTGGGATGGTGCAACGTTTAGTTCCCGATGCCAAAATAGGAATCGGTCACGGGCAACTGGACGGTAAAAAACTGGAAAACCTGATGCTTGCTTTCATGAACGGTGAATTTGATGTACTGGTTTCCACAACGATTATCGAAAGCGGGCTGGATGTGCCCAATGCTAACACGATTTTTATCAACAATGCCAATAATTTTGGATTAAGCGATTTGCACCAGATGCGGGGCCGTGTGGGGCGAAGTAATAAAAAAGCGTTTTGTTATTTTATCACACCCGAATATTCTGCCATGACAGAAGACGCCCGAAAACGCATCACTGC
>NZ_CAXBAN010000222.1:0-4456 GCF_963973675.1 uncultured Planktosalinus sp.
ATGATTTCAAATGCTGAAGTGTTTGTAACCGTTGACGGTGTTTTAGGGGCAAAAATAAAACAACGTAAACCCATCGCTCGTGTGGTGGCATCAACACCTTATTACCTTGATGAAGAAGGAACCCCAATGCCATTATCTGAAATTCACGCAGCAAGGGTTCCAATAATATCAGGGATTTCAGGTAAAGATTATGAAGCCTTGGTTCCGTTGCTATTAAAAATAAAAGAAGATGATTTTATGAACAATCACATTATCGGCATCCAAAAACAGGAAGATGATGAGCTAACACTGTTTTTGAGAGTTTATGATTTTACAATCGAATTCGGAAAACCAATCGAGATCGATAAAAAGTTTCAAAAGTTTAAAGCATTTTATCAAAAAACAATAAAAGATAATACAATTTCAGCATACAACCTGGTGAATTTAAAAGTTGATAACCAGGTAATCGCTACAAAAAAATAGCATATGGAAAACAAGAATTTTGCAGTAGGTCTGGACATAGGGACAACAAAAATTGTCGCCATGATTGGTTGTTACAACGAGTATGGAAAAATGGAAATACTGGGTATTGGTAAAGCCAAAAGCATGGGAGTACACCGCGGGGTAGTCAATAACATCACCCAAACCATCCAATCCATTCAGCAAGCCGTTGAAGCAGCAGAAGCCTCCTCAGGCATTAAAATAGCAAAAGTAGTGGCCGGTATAGCCGGACAGCACATCAGGAGTTTGCAACACAGCGATTACATCACCCGTAAAGACGGTGAAGAAGTAATTGGTGAAGGTGATATTGAAACACTTTGCAATCAAGTTCACAAGCTGGTTATGTTGCCGGGCGAAGAAATTATTCACGTGCTTCCACAAGACTATAAAATTGACGGTCAAGCCGAAATCACAGAACCACGGGGTATGTATGGTGCGCGACTTGAAGCAAACTTCCATGTTGTAGTAGGCCAGGTAGCTTCAATCAGAAACATTGGTCGTTGCATTAAAAGCTCTGGTCTTGAGCTGGCAGGGATCACTCTTGAACCACTGGCTTCAGCCAATGCCGTATTGAGCCAGGAAGAAAAAGAAGCCGGTGTGGCATTGATAGATATTGGGGGCGGAACTACCGATTTAGCCATTTTTAAAGACGGGATTATTCGTCATACTGCGGTCATTCCCTTTGGAGGAAATGTAATCACTGAAGATATCAAAGAAGGCTGTTCTATCATCGAAAAACAAGCAGAAATGCTTAAAATCAAGTTTGGCTCTGCCTGGCCGGGGGAAAATAAAGACAACGAAATTGTTTCCATCCCCGGGCTAAGAGGAAGAGAACCCAAGGAAATAACCCTGAAGAACTTGTCAAAAATTATTCACGCAAGAGTGGTCGAAATTATTGAACAGGTCTATGCAGAAATTAAAGCGTACGGACACGAAGAGCAGAAGAAAAAATTAATTGCCGGCATTGTGATTACCGGTGGTGGAGCTGAATTAAAGCACTTAAAACAATTAGTGGAATACACTACAGGCATGGACACCCGAATTGGGTATCCCAACGAACACCTGGCAGGAAACAGTGATACTGAAACCACCAGCCCTATGTATGCCACGGCAGTAGGATTGGTATTGAACAGTTTGGAAAAACACCATACTCAAGCCATTGAACCCACACTAAAAAACGAAGAACTTCCTGAATATGATACAGAAAGCAAGCTGGAAGAAGAGCCGGAAGGGCAAAGAGAGATTACAAAAGCCAGAAAAAGCTTCTTTGAAAAATGGGCAGAACGATTTAAAGAATTTTTAGATACAGCAGAATAAATTATTAAACAATCAGAACATCCAATTTCTAAATTTATATTATGAGTAGCAACAACGAATTTAACCCAATTGAGTTTGACCTTCCCAAAAACCAATCCAATGTCATTAAAGTCATTGGAGTGGGTGGTGGAGGTAGCAACGCGATCAACCACATGTTTAAGCAGGGCATTAAAGGGGTCGATTTTGTAATCTGCAATACCGATTCACAGGCATTGGAAAACAGCCCGGTACCCATTAAAATCCAGTTGGGGGTCTCCCTCACAGAAGGATTAGGGGCAGGAGCCAATCCAGAAATTGGTAAAGACGCCGCCATCGAGAGCATGGACGAAATCAAAGACATGCTATCCACCAATACTAAAATGATATTCATCACAGCGGGCATGGGTGGTGGAACCGGAACCGGTGCAGCTCCCATCATTGCTAAAATGGCCAAGGAACTAGATGTCCTCACTGTAGGAATCGTGACCATTCCATTTCAGTTTGAAGGAAAAACCAGAAATGAACAGGCACAAATTGGCGTTGAAAACCTTAGAAAAAATGTAGACTCACTCATAGTGATCAACAACAACAAACTGCGCGAAGTGTATGGAAATCTGGGCTTTAAAGCTGGCTTCTCCAAAGCAGACGAAGTGCTTGCAACCGCTTCACGTGGAATCGCTGAAGTTATTACCCATCACTATACTCAAAACATTGACTTGCGTGATGCCCGCACCGTACTAGCCAATAGTGGAACAGCCATAATGGGTAGTGCCACTGCCGTGGGTTCCAACCGTGCCCATGAGGCCATTACCAATGCCCTTGACTCTCCTTTGCTGAATGATAACAAGATTTCCGGAGCTAAAAACGTACTGCTACTCATCGTTTCAGGCTCAGAAGAAATCACTATCGACGAAATTGGAGAAATCAGTGACCATATTCAGCAGGAAGCCGGTCATGGTGCCAATATCATCATGGGTGTGGGTGAAGATGAAAACCTCGACAGTGCAATTTCTGTAACTGTAATTGCTACAGGGTTCAATGCAGAACAACAAAATGAAATTGTAAATACTGAAACCAAAAAAATCATCCATACCCTCGAGGATGAACAAGCAGCCGAACAACTACTCGTTTCTAAACAAGGCTCCACCAATGAAGGATTTAATAAACCACAGCAACCACAAAAAAAAGAAGAACCAGTCATTAAGCACACACTTTTTGATGAAGAGCCTGAAGGCCAAACCCCTGAACAACCTTTTGAAGGCTACATAAAAACCTCAGATTTTTTAAAAAATATTTCAGTGAGTTATGAAGAGGTGGCAGTACAAAATATAGAAGAGTTTGACCAGGACTATGTCAACACTATGGAGGTAAATGATTTTATAATTGTCGAAGCTCGCTCTCAAAAGCAACAGCCTGAACAAAAGAGTGCTCCGGCTGAAGAAAAAAACCAAATGCTAATGTTTGACCTTCCGTTAAACAAAACTGAAGAAAACGAAGAAGAACAAGATGAGGAAGCTGACTCAGTAAACAACTTTGATGTAAAAGGAGCTATTGAAATCATTCCGGTAACTGAAGTTTCAAAAGAGGGGGTAAAGCGCTATAGCCTTGATGACTATCAGGATATCGAAAATCACTTGGCTGAAGCCAAACCTGAAAAACAAAAAACACCTGAGAGAGTGGTTGATGAAGAACTTGTTTTTGAAAAGAAAATTGTGGAAGACAATGCTTCCAAGACTGATACAGATGACGAGGTAGACCCCATGAATTCCTCTATTTCAGACTTGCTTAAAAAACGCACAGAAGAGCGCAAACAAAAAATGAAGGCATTCAATTACAAATTCAATAACAACGCTTCAAAAGTTGATGAGCTGGAAAAACAACCCGCATATAAACGATTGGGAATTGAATTGGATGAAACTTCATCAGACACCGAAAAAATCTCCAGAACTACATTATCCACCGATGAAAATGATGAAATCCAGTTGCGCAGCAACAATTCTTTTCTTCACGACAACGTGGATTAAACCTATTTAAAGCAAGTTTAGTGTTAGAGTTGCTTCAAAACCTCATAAACATGAAAATGTTTGTGGGGTTTTTGGTTTTTAAAAGCGGAAATTTCTAAAATCCATACTGGAAAATCTTCCGACAATGTTGTATATTCGCAGTCCATTTAAAATTAAAATCAATGAGTCTGCAAGATAAAGTTATGAGTGCAATGAAAGAGGCAATGAAGACGAAAGACACCAATGCCCTTGCATCTTTAAGAGCAATCAAATCAGCTCTTTTGCTGGCACAAACTGAAAGTGGAGCCAAGCAAGACCTCACAGAAGAGGAGGAAATTAAATTGCTTCAAAAACTGGTAAAGCAGCGTAAAGATAGTGCCGCTATTTACAAAGAGCAAGGCCGAGAAGACCTGGCACAGCCCGAGTTGGAGGAAGCCGCAGTCATCGAACAGTTTTTACCGGAACAATTAAGTGAGGAAGAAATATCCAAAGTTGTAGAAAGCATTATAGCCAAAACTGGTGCAAACTCAATGAAAGACATGGGTAAAGTAATGGGATTGGCATCGGCAGAGCTGTCAGGAAAAGCAGATGGTAAGACCATTTCAAGTATTGTTAAAGATAAATTGAGTTAATTAAGAGTATTGATTGGCCAGATTAGCTCCGCTGAATCTTCGATT
>NZ_CAXBAN010000223.1:0-4452 GCF_963973675.1 uncultured Planktosalinus sp.
AAACAATCTTTCAGAACCTTTAAAATACAATGCCCAGGAAGCTAAAAAGAGAGTGCTCACGTCACCGCTTGAGAAAGACGTTGCCATCAATAAGATGGTATCTGAACTTTACAACAAAACCGTTTCGCAAAAAGCTTTTCAACAGGACAATCAAGGCACAGACGGTGACTTCTTTCAATGGGCTTATTTTCATTTCGGAAGGCTTAGTTTCAGCACACCGGCTTGGTGGGTACCTGAAGTGAAAGCTGATAAACCCGAAAATGGCGAAGGCGAGGAAAAACCTAAAAAACCTGAAGAAAAGCCCACATTAACCAAAGAGTCCAACTTTTTGGCCTGGGCAGACCGCGAAGGACTGACTGATGTTTTTGTGCCCTGGCAAACGGTAACCCATCCTGACTTTCCCAATCAAAAAGTGGAAGTGGGCGGTATCAAACCTTTTGTGATGCACAATCCGCCTTATAATATGGTGGACAGTATTGCCCTGGAACACACAAATTTTATATTGGACCTTGCCAAGATGCAACCCAAACTGGAATTCCACAATGTGAAAGTTGAAAAGCTAAGCGGCGGGCTTAGCCGCATCACGGCAGATTTGTACAACAACGCCCCGCTGCCCACACACTCAGAATTGGGTGAAAAGTCCCGCTGGATGAGGAAAATCCGCATTGACATTACCAAGGACAAAGAAGAAGTCCTTGCCGGGAATACGATTAACCTGATTGATAAAATGGATGCTTTTGAAAGTAAAACCATGTCCTGGATTGTAAAAGGTTCCGGGAATGTCAAAATCAAAGCAGGAGCGGCTCACACCGGATTTGCCGTATTGAATGTAAAATTATAAGAAGATGAGAAAAAGATTATATATACCCTTTATTTGTTTCGCTTTAGCAGTCCTTTCAGTTTCTGAAATCACTGCACAGGAAAAATTTTTTAGAGCCATTGGAACACCTCACGAACCTAAAGTAGAAGTGAGTTGGAACCGTTATAATACTTATGACGGTGTAGTTGATATTATGCAAAGAATTGCCAAAGCTTACCCCAACCTGACACGTTTGGAAAGCATCGGTAAGTCAGTGGAAGGAAGGGACATTTGGTTGTTGGCTGTTTCAGATTTTAAAACAGGTGACCCTAATCGAAAACCGGCAATGTATATTGACGGAAATATACACTCCAACGAAATTCAGGGAGCGGAGTTTTCCCTTTATACAGCCTGGTACCTGACCGAAATGTTTGACGAACTTGATTTTATTGAAGAATTACTGAAAGACAAGACCTTTTATATTGTGCCCACCATCAATCCTGATGCACGTGACAATTTTATGAAAGAACCCAATACCCCACACTCACCCCGTTCCGGAATGCTGGTGCTTGATAATGATGGTGACGGAGAAGCTGGTGAGGACCGCTTTGATGATTTAAATGAAGACAATCACATCACGATGATGATTAGAAAATCACCCACAGGTCGTTTCATCAAAGATCCACAGGACCCCCGCAGACTTATCAGGGTAGAGTCTGATCAACAAGGCGAATATGAAATGCTGGGCTTTGAGGGTGTAGACCGAGATGGTGACGGACGTGTGAATGAAGATGGTATTGGTTATTATGACCCAAACCGCGACTGGGGCTGGAAATGGCAACCTGATTATGTACAACGCGGTGCCTACAAATATCCTTTCAGCCTGCCTGAGACTAGAGCAGTAGCCGATTTTGTGCTCAAGCACCCCAACATTGCCGGAGCGCAAAGCTACCACAATTACGGAGGAATGATATTAAGAGGTCCGGGTGCAGAAGAAGACCTCGATACTTACAACAAGGAAGATATTAGGATTTATGACGCGATTGCGAAAAAAGGGGAAGAGATGATTCCCGGGTATCGCTATCTGGTAGTCTACAAGGATTTGTATTCTGTTTTTGGCGGCGAACTGGACTGGTTTTACGGCGGAAGGGGTATTTATACTTATACTAATGAATTGATGGTGTCCTATCTTTATTTCCATAACAACGAAGGCCGTGGAAATCAGGAAGAAGAACTGAAAGTGGACAAATATCTCACTTTTGGTGATGCGTTTGTTGATTGGTCTGAATATAGCCATCCGCAGTTTGGAACTATAGAAATAGGGGGGTTTAAAAAGAATTTCAGCAGAGCACATCCCGGTTTTTTACTCGAGCAGGATGCCCACAGGAATATGGCATTTACCATTTACCATGCCTACCACACCCCAAAACTCAGCATGCTGGAGGTGGAAGAAAAGACTATTGGGAACGGCTTACGTGAAATAACCGCAACCATTTACAACGAGCGCCTGATGCCTACACACAGCAGTCAGGATTTAAAATACAATATTGAGCGTCCTGATTATGTAACCCTAAGCGGAGCAAACGTGGTTGCCGGAATGGTGGTCGAAAACGCAGATTTCAACATTGTAAAGGAACAAGTACACAACCCACAAAAAATGGAAGTTGAAAACATTCCCGGAATGGGAACGGTCAAAGTTCGCTGGATTGTAAGTGGTGGGGGTACCTACAGTATTAAGGTAGATTCTGCCAAAGGTGGCGTTGTGGAGTGGAAGAAGTAAAATTTTACTTTTTCCTTTTTTCCAGTTCTTCTTTCATTTTTTTGATATTGATCCAATTTGGTAACATAGCTGCAAAGAGAAATAAGGGTATGGCAATTTGCTGGCCCATTTCCCAGGTACCTTCAAACATTTTGTAAAACATATAAACTCCATAAAGAACCAACAAAAAAAGAGTTACATAGAGTAGAGAGGTCCCTGACTTGATTTTGTTTTCAAGTGCTTCGGTAGAATATTTTTCCAGTTCTTCTTTTTTCATAATCTTTAATAGTTAGATTTCTGTTTCAAACGCATAGTCTACTCCCTTTTCACTAAAGCATAAAAATCATTCTCCAGGGGCAGGTAGCCTTGGTCATAGATAAAGTAATACACAGTACCGGCTTTGGTAGTATAAATACTGGTGAAATAGTTAAAATCAAATCCTTTAGACAACATTTTTTCGCGTGTTGTTTTGGTTTTATCTTCGGGGTTGAGGTCTTCTAAAATGCGGTAATTTTTACGTAAGGTGTTGTTGGTATTACGCACCAGGTTTTTGCTGTCTTTTTTAAATTTGTTGTTGTAGCTGTTGCGGCAGGTGTCACAACAGAACTTTTTGTCTGCCCGGCCACGAACTTTATCGCCACATTCCAAACACTTTCTTTCCATTAGATTGATTTTAATGTTTGTGGGGAGAGCTATAAATATAGGAAAATATTTTATTAGAGATTTAATTTAACGGTAATACTATTTTGGCAAAAATGTCAACACTAATAAATTTTCCGTTTTTAATTTCGCAGTCAATCATTGTTCCTTCGTACTGAAAATCAAGTTTTGACAAGGCTTTTTTACAGTTTTTATTTTCCGATTCCACAAACCCTTCAATTCTGTGGAGACCAATTTCTTTAAAACCGTAATTGTATATAGCAGGCAATGCTTCTGTCATAATACCACGTCCCCAAAATTCAGGCAATAACCAAAAACCGATTTCTGCTTTTTTATGTTCTTGTGAGATTTTAGATAACCCACCGGATCCAAAAAAAGTTTTATTATCAAGTGAACAAATTGCCCACCAGATTCCCATCTGTGTTTTTTCAAGATCTGCAAACCAGTTGATTTGTTCTTTAGTAGCATCTAAACTTTTAAAACTAATACCATAATACTGAATCACACCCGGGTTTGAAAGTCCATTGAATACATTTTTGAGGTCTTTAATAGTTATTTGCCTAAATAATAGTCTTTCAGTTTTTAATAGTGGAAACTCCTTTTTCATTTTTTTAAAATTTAGTTTTTTACCTATGGACTTAGTTATTTTTCAATTTCAGAAAATCCTTTAATCGTTGGTTAATAAAATAGTCCCAACCGGCGATACAGTTTTCCCTGGTAAACTCTGGAATGTTTGAAGGGAAGTCTTCTGTAACTGTGTGAGTCAACTTCAATTTTGTGCTTTTACCTTGATCAAACAGTTCAAATGTCACAAATGAATCACCAGTATATTCTTCATATCTCCAGTTGTATGTTATTTTTTTTAAAGGAACTACTTCTTTTAATTTCCAGAGATGGTGAAATATCCTGCCTTCATTTTCTACAATAAACTTTGTTTCAAAGCCCACTTTTGGTTCAAAAGTTTTGAGGTTTTCAAAATACCATTGTTTCATTTGCTTGGGATCTGTAAGGGCTCTCCAAAGCGTAGCAATAGATTCATCAATAATTTGGGTTATAACTATTGGCGGGGCTTTTTTTTTTCCTTTTATAAAATGGAGATATTATTATAAGTGTAAAAGTTATTCTTTTTCTTGTAAATAATGTGTTCAATCTCATTTTTTTCTGGTAAAAAAATACAGCAAACTATTTTTTTTACTTAAAATAATATTTTTTAAACAAATAAGAATATTTACAT
>NZ_CAXBAN010000224.1:0-4446 GCF_963973675.1 uncultured Planktosalinus sp.
GAATTTTAGCACAACGCGAAAAGTTTTTAGGAATACCTAGCTATGCCGACCCGGGTCGTGTCATTACTGAAGGTAGTATTTACCACGTTCAAATGTATGGCCTTAATGCAATGGGAGCTTATACAGCCCAAACAACACCCGAAGAGCGTTGGCAAATCACAATGCACGTTCAAAACCTAAAGGCTGAACTGGAAGGAAATCCTAAATTAGCAACCATTTCTGAATCGGAAGATGCTCCTGCAAACACCACTTCAGAAAGTGAACAAATAGAAGACTAACAGTAGATTTAAAGAGATAGTTAAAGATATGTACACGCTACCTAATAAACTTAAACTTTTTGCAATTGTATTTATGGTCATTGGTGCCTTAGGTATGGTTGCCGGTTTTGTAAATGCTCCCGGTTCACAAGAGGAAGTAAAAGAAATGCTGGCTCATCACGATAATCACGGAGATGCCGGCCACGCCGAATCAAGCCAACACGACGATGCACACGTTGAACACGTGTACCATCAATTACAAAACAAACCCTGGTCTGCTGTATATGTGGCAGCATTTTTCTTCTTTATGATTGCCTTGGGCGCCCTTGCATTTTATGCAATTCAACATGTATCCCAAGCGGGTTGGTCTCCTGTATTATTCAGAGTCATGGAAGGAATTACCGGCTATCTTGTGCCGGGCTCTATCATAATGTTTATATTGTTGGTGCTATCTGCAATGCACGTAAACCATATCTTTCACTGGATGAATGCTGAACTTTTTGATCCTGCCAGTGAAAAATATGACGCACTGGTTGCTAATAAGTCTGCATGGTTAAATGAAACCTCATTTCTAATCAGGGCAGCTATCTATTTGCTGGGATGGAATGCTTACCGTTATTTCTCAAGGAAATATTCACTGAAGCAAGATGAAGAAGGCGGAATGCATTGGTTTAAAAAGAATTTTAAAATTTCAGCAGGATTCTTAGTGTTTTTTATTGTTACCGAATCAATGATGTCCTGGGACTGGATCATGGGCTTTGATCCGCACTGGTTCAGTACACTCTTTGGATGGTACGTTTTATCAGGAATGCTCGTCTCTGCAATTACAGTAATTGCAATGGTTGCGGTTTATTTAAAATCTCAAGGATATTTAGAACATTTAAACAATAGCCACATCCATGACTTAGCAAAATTTATGTTTGGATTCAGTATTTTCTGGACATATCTGTGGTTTTCTCAGTTCATGCTAATATGGTATGCCAATATTCCTGAAGAAGTTACTTACTTCGTTTCGAGAATTGAAGACTACAACCTTTTGTTCTTTGGTATGCTGGCATTGAATTTTGTTTTCCCACTATTATTATTAATGAATAGTGACTTTAAACGAGTAAATTGGTTAGTGATTGGAACAGGAATAATCATCCTTATAGGACACTACATTGATGTGTTTGTTATGGTAATGCCGGCAACAGTTGGAGACTCTTGGTTTATTGGTCTTCCTGAAATCAGTGCTCTATTGTTCTTTTTCGGACTCTTTGTTTATGTGGTTTTTTCTACACTTGCAAAAGCACCGCTTCTGGCTAAAGGAAGTCCCTTTATTGAGGAGAGCAAACATTTTCATTATTAATTTAGAACTGTAAAGAACCAATATAAAAATGACAGTATTTTTAGTTTTAGCCGTATTAGTACTTTTTGCTGTAGCAATTTGGCAAATGAATAAAATATTCCAATTGTCAAAAATTGGAAAGCAAGATAATTCTCAGATTGCGAATGATAAAGACAACAACTTTCAGGGAAAGTTAATGGTTTGGTTTATGGTCTTTTTCTACGTATTCTTAATCTATGGATTCTGGGAGTGGAGTGATGTGCTTCTACCCGACGCCGCATCTGAACACGGTAAAGACATTGACCAGTTGATGTTGATTTCAATGGTTATTATAATGTTTGTCCTTGTTATTACTCAGTTTTTACTTCACTATTTTGCCTTTAAGTACAGAGGAAGAAAAGACCAAAAAGCCGTTTTCTTCGCTGATAATGATAAACTTGAATTTATCTGGACAATTATACCTGTAATTGTACTGGCAGGATTGATTATCTATGGTTTGTTCACCTGGACAGACATTATGAACGTAAGTGAAGAAGATGACCCTCTGGTCATTGAACTTTATGCAAAACAATTTACCTGGGAAGCACGCTATGCCGGCGAAGACAATATCCTGGGAGAAGCCAATGTTCGATTTATAGAAGGTGTTAATACGTTGGGTGTTGATGCCTCAGATCCTGATGCAATGGATGATGTCCCTACTCGCGAACTTCATTTACCTGTCGGTAGAAAAGTACTTTTCAAAATGCGTTCTCAGGATGTATTACACTCGGCTTATATGCCTCACTTTAGAGCCCAGATGAACACAGTTCCCGGAATGATTACACAGTTTGCGTTTACTCCTACAACCACTACTGAAGAAATGCGTCAAGACCCTGAAGTAATTGCAAAAGTTGAAAACATCAATGCGCTGAGAAATGCAAAAAATACCGAATTGACCGCATTAGGCGAAGAAACACTTTTACCCTATGAATTTGACTATTTGTTGCTTTGTAATAAAATATGCGGAGCTTCTCATTACAATATGCAAATGAAAATTATTGTGGAAACCCAAGAAGAATTTGAGACTTGGTTAGCAGAACAAAAAACGATGGAACAAGTATTCAATCAGTAAAATTTAAGATTAAGAAACACTAGATATGTCAACAGAAGCACACAACAATACAGCAGATCATCACGAAGATCACGGGCATCATCACCATAAAGACACTTTTATAACTAAATACATCTTTAGTATTGACCATAAAATGATTTCTAAACAATACCTTATAACCGGTTTGTTTATGGGAATTATTGGTATTGCTATGTCAATATTGTTTCGTTTGCAATTGGCCTGGCCGGATAAACAATTTACAGCATATGAAATTTTCCTGGGTAAATGGGGTGCAGAAGGAATCATGGATCCCAATGTATATTTAGCTTTGGTAACTATCCACGGAACCATTATGGTTTTCTTTGTCCTAACAGCCGGACTGAGTGGAACGTTTAGTAACTTATTGATACCACTGCAAATAGGCGCACGCGATATGGCATCAGGATTCCTGAATATGGTTTCTTATTGGCTCTTTTTCCTTTCAAGCATCATCATGTTGATGTCATTATTTGTGGAAGCAGGACCCGCAGCAGCTGGATGGACCATTTATCCGCCACTTAGTGCATTACCACAAGCAATGCCTGGTTCAGGTGCCGGAATGACTCTTTGGTTGGTGTCGATGGCTATTTTTATTGCGTCTTCTTTATTAGGGTCACTCAATTACATTGTTACAGTAATCAACCTGAGAACTAAAGGAATGTCTATGACCAGACTTCCATTGACAATCTGGGCATTTTTTGTAACTGCTATCATTGGTGTGGTATCATTCCCCGTTTTATTATCAGCAGCTTTAATGCTCATTATGGACAGAAGCTTTGGAACTTCATTCTTCTTGTCTGATATTTATATCGCAGGAGAGGTACTTCACAATCAAGGAGGTTCTCCTGTTTTGTTTGAACACTTGTTCTGGTTCCTGGGGCACCCTGAAGTGTATATCGTTATACTTCCCGCATTAGGAATTACTTCTGAAATTATTGCAACAAATTCGCGAAAACCTATTTTTGGATATCGTGCCATGGTTGCCTCAATTTTGGCTATTGCATTTTTATCAACAATTGTTTGGGGTCACCATATGTTTGTCTCAGGTATGAACCCTTTCTTAGGGTCAGTATTTACCTTTACAACCTTGTTGATTGCTATTCCATCAGCAGTAAAAGCTTTCAACTACATCACAACCCTCTGGAAAGGAAACCTGCAGTTTAATCCCGCGATGCTATTCTCAATAGGATTAGTTTCAACTTTCATTTCAGGTGGATTGACAGGTATTATTTTGGGGGATAGTGCACTTGATATAAATGTACACGATACTTATTTTGTAGTAGCTCACTTCCATCTTGTAATGGGTATTTCTGCACTGTACGGCCTTTTTGCGGGAGTGTATCACTGGTTCCCGAAAATGTTTGGGAGAATGATGAATAAAAATTTGGGGTATGTACATTTTTGGGTGACAGTCATTGGTGCCTATGGTATCTTTTTTCCAATGCACTTCATCGGAATGGCAGGACTTCCTAGAAGATATTACACAAACACAGCATTCCCATATTTTGATGACCTGGCAAATATCAATGTAGTTATTACGATTTTTGCCATCATTACAGCAGCTGTACAACTGGTATTCCTTTATAATTTTATCAGCTCAATATTCTATGGAAAAAAAGCCCCACAAAACCCTTGGAAGTCAAATACGTTGGAATGGACAACACCCGTAGAACACATCCACGGAAACTGGCCGGGAGCAATACCACACGTTTACCGTTGGTCTTATGATTACA
>NZ_CAXBAN010000225.1:0-4445 GCF_963973675.1 uncultured Planktosalinus sp.
CCTGGCGTCCTAACCCCTAGACGAACGGACCATACAATTTTCAATTTCGGATGCAAAAATACAATTATTTTTCAATCTCGCAATTGGTTCACAAACTTTTTTTAAAATTTAATATGCTTTTGCAAAAAGTACTCTTTTTTCAGATGGTTTTCCACTGAAAACACAAACTCCGGATTCTTTTTTAGCGTCCAGCGGAATGCATCTTATGGTTGCTTTTGTAAGGTTTTTGATTTGTTCTTCAGTTTCAGGAGTACCATCCCAATGAGCACTTAAAAAACCGCCTTTTGTTTCCAGGAGTTCTTTAAATTCGTCAAAGGAATTGACCTCAGTGATATGCTCATTTCTGTGTTTGAGCGCCTTCTCAAAAAGATTGTTTTGTATTTCCTTTAATAAATTGTCAATTGTATTGTCAAGACCCTCTCTGCTGACAATTTCTTTGGTGAGGTTATCCCGCCTTGCCAATTCAACCGATTTGTTTTCAATGTCTTTGGGGCCAATTGCAATGCGCAATGGCACTCCTTTCAATTCATATTCATTGAATTTCCATCCCGGTTTCTGGGTGTCTCTTTTATCAAACTTTACGCGTATTCCTTTAGCCCTTAACTCCTTTAAAATTAATTCAGCCTCGGTACAAACCGCTTCATACTGTTCATCATTTCTGTAAATGGGAATAATTACCACCTGATTGGGAGCCAAATTGGGTGGGATTACTAAACCATTATCATCACTGTGGGTCATCACCAACGCCCCCATGAGTCTGGTTGAAACACCCCAGGAGGTGGCCCACACATAGTCTAATTTACCATCTTTAGCAGCAAATTTTACATCAAAGGCTTTTGCAAAATTTTGCCCCAGAAAATGAGAGGTGCCGGCCTGAAGGGCTTTTCCGTCTTGCATTAAGGCTTCAATACAATAGGTTTCCAATGCTCCGGCAAAACGTTCACTTTCCGATTTGGTTCCTTTAATAACGGGGATGGCCATGAAGTTTTCAACAAAGTCTGCATAAACATTCATCATTTGTTCAGCTTCTTCAATTGCTTCCTGTTTGGTTGCATGCGCAGTGTGCCCTTCCTGCCATAAAAACTCAGCCGTTCGCAAGAAGAGTCGTGTGCGCATTTCCCAGCGCACCACATTGGCCCATTGGTTGATTAAAATGGGTAAATCTCTATAAGATTGCACCCATTTTCTGTACGTATCCCAAATGATGGTTTCAGAGGTGGGTCTTACAATCAGTTCTTCTTCAAGTTTTGCGTCGGGGTCTACAATAATGCCACTACCGTCTTCGGCATTTTTGAGTCTGTAATGAGTCACTACAGCACATTCTTTGGCAAATCCATCAACGTGACTGGCTTCTTTACTAAAATAGGATTTAGGAATAAAAATAGGGAAATAAGCATTTTCATGACCGGTAGCTTTAAACTTACTATCAAGTTCTGCTTGCATTTTTTCCCAGATGGCATAGCCATAAGGCTTAATGACCATACAACCACGCACGCCTGAATTCTCAGCCAAATCTGCTTTTACTACTAATTCGTTATACCATTTGGAGTAATCTTCTTCTCTGGTAGTTAAATGCTTTCCCATAGCTCTAAAGTTGGCACAAATATTGTGTTAAATAAGTTAAAGTACTATTTGTTTTTTGCAAAACTACTTAAATTTATAGTGTTGAACAATTAAAAACCATTGATATGAAAACTTATTATACATATAAATCATTCACCAGGCTGTTTGCTGTATTTATCACTGCCGTGATGCTTACATCTTGCGGAACCTCAAGAGATGCAGGTTTTGAAGACAATGATGGGATATATGGTTCGACAGCAACAAATTATGAAGATCAGGAACCTGAAACCGATAACAGAAATTATTACAAGCAATATTTTCAGGCTAAAAAACAAGTTTATGCCGACGTACCTGAAGGAGATATCATATTTACGGATGTAGAAGGTTATACTTCAAACGATGCCTACGTTGATGAAGATGGCGTAGTTCACGAAGATATGGACTACAATGAATCTTATGGCCCCTGGGGTGAAGAAACTTCAGCTGTTACCGTGAATGTATACAATAACAATGCAGGTTATGGATATTATGGCTGGCATAGACCTACGTGGTGGTACACAGCCGGATGGGGTATTAGCTACTGGCACTGGGGTGGTTATTATACACCTTATTGGGGCTGGAGTTACCCTCATTACTGGTCCGGATGGGCAAATCCCTATTATAACCCATATCACAATCCCTATTATTACAACCCCTATTACGGAGGCTACTCAAACTATGTTTCCTATAACAGAGGCAGAAGAAATACTGATTATGTAAGATCCAACAACCGATCTTCTAACAGAGGTATTAATAATAGCAACGTGCGTTCTAACAGAAACTACTCCCGCTCAGAAATTGAACGAAGGATTAACAACAGTAGAAGTTCACAAAGCATTAGAAACTCGTCTCAACGATCCAGGTCAAACTCAGTGAGAACCAGATCCTCTAACAGCCGAAATTCAAATGTAAGGGGAATAAACACTAGCAGTAGAAATAGTTCAACAAGAACCAGTACCAGGACGAGTACAAGTACAAGAAGCTCCGGCTCAACAAGCCGCGGCAGTTCAAGTGTTAGGAGTTCAGGGAGTTCAGGTTCCAGTTCTGGAACTAGTTCTAGTAGTCGTAGAGGTGGTGGTATTTAATCATTCCAATTTTTAAAACTTTATTCAACCCATGAGAAGATATTTTTTCTTAATCATTGCGCTTATTTTTGTTCAGGAATTTAACGCTCAAAACATCGTTGATGCTTTGAGGTATAGTCAAAACGGAGTTTTTGGAACTGCACGTTACAACAGTATGAGCGGAGCTTTTGGAGCATTGGGCGGAGACTTATCAGGCATGCAATTAAACCCTGCAGGATCGGCCGTATTTCTCAATAGCTCAGCAAGCGTTTCCCTTTCATTATTTGATAAAAAAAATGAAACCAATTATTTCAACAATTTAAATTCTACTTATAACTCTGATTTAAACTTCAACCAGGCCGGTGCTGTTTTTGTGTTTGATAATTTTAATGAAGAGAGCGTCTGGAGAAAATTTACCCTTGGTTTTAATTATGAATTGACCAATAATTTTGACAATGCTCATTATTCATCAGGTCAAAGTTCAAAATCTATTGACTCTTATTTCCTGGGCTATGCTGAAGGAATCCCTCTAAATCTACTGGAACTTCAACCCGGTGAAACCATCTCAAGCCTGTATCGATTTTTAGGGGAAAATGAAGGCTTTGCAGCACAGCAAGCCTTTTTAGGGTATCAATCGTATATCATTGATCCCGTTGATTTTGACAACCCAAACAACACCGGATATCTTTCCACTATAGCATCAGGCACTTTCAATCAGGAATTTCTGAACGAGTCAACCGGATACAATGCCAAGTTTTCAGTGAATGTGGGTGCTCAAATTAATGACAATTTTTATTTTGGTCTAAACTTAAATTCGCATATAATTGATTACAGAGAGTCATCAATATTTTATGAAGTCAATAACAATGAAGGCAGTCTAGTAAATGAAATTGGGTTTAGAAATAACTTAGCCGTCATTGGTGATGGGTTTTCTGCACAATTGGGTATCATCAGCAGAGCGACCGATTTTTTTAGGTTTGGACTGGTTTACGATAC
The DNA here is from genome assembly GCF_963973675.1 of uncultured Planktosalinus sp. Classification (NCBI taxonomy): domain Bacteria; kingdom Pseudomonadati; phylum Bacteroidota; class Flavobacteriia; order Flavobacteriales; family Flavobacteriaceae; genus Planktosalinus; species uncultured Planktosalinus sp. The sequence goes on from NZ_CAXBAN010000225.1 coordinate 3,663, forward strand.
TCCCACCTGGTATTCAATTGCTGAAGAAACCACTCAACAAATTTCTACCATTCGGGATGATGGCAATCAATCCATTACAGAAAGTATCAGGCCCAACATCATCAACGTTTATGAGGAATACACACTTAAAACACCCGGAAAATTCACCGGTAGTGTAGCTTATCTTTTTGGAAAAGTTGGTTTAATTAGTGTTGACTACTCTTATAAAGATTACTCAAACATTGAGTTTAGGCCCACCAATGTGACGGCATTTGCTCAGGAAAATACTAAAATTGAAAATGTACTGAAAGGATCTTCATCAATTCATATTGGGGGTGAATACAGATACAATGCTTTAAGTTTCAGAGGCGGGTATAAATATGAAGAAAGCCCTTACAATGACACAAATATGATGGATGATTTAACAGGTTATTCTATAGGGTTGGGGTATAATTTTGGATCCTTTAAAGTTGATCTAGCTTATATGCAAACCCAACAAGAACGCTTAAATCAATTTTACCCTAATTCCGCTTTCGGTAATGCGAGTATCATTAATGCAACTGAAAACCTGTTTACCTTAACGACAAACTTTACATTTTAAAACAGATTATATTTTAAAAAAAAGGCTGTTTAAATGATTAAATAGCCTTTTTTTTGTTGGTCAATGTTATCTCTTCAAGGTAAAATGCCCTGTAAATTCTTTGTTTGTATCTTCTTCTATGTATTCCACTCTAAACCAGTAATCGCTCGATGGCAGGTCGCGGCCATTGTAGGTGCCGTCCCAGCCCGCTCCCGTAGGACTCA
>NZ_CAXBAN010000226.1:0-4361 GCF_963973675.1 uncultured Planktosalinus sp.
CCGGTTCTAACTTGAAATAAAGTAAGATTTTATGACCTTACTTTTAACTAACTATAAATATATACGAGAAGAAATCAAATGTGGTTTTATAAAAACAAAAAAACTGCTTGAAATTAATCAAGCAGTTTTTTAAATTGATTTTTTTGGATATTAAAAAGGAGCAGCCAGATAAGGAAAGCTTTCCAAAAATGGTTTATCATTTTCAGAAACACCATCACTAATTAATAGAGGTTGCTCACCGCTTCCATCATTAAAAGGAGTATTGATATCCGGTCCTCCAAAAATTAACATCAAATGAAAATCCATAACATCATCGCCAAGTTTTCGGCCTGTTAGTGTTGTTGTACCGTCAAAAAATGTTGTCGAGCCATTTTGTGCAACCCAAAGCACATCATTTGAAAGCATAGAAATAAAATCTGTAGCACCCTGTCCTAGTACATTTCCTCCATTAGTCGTATAATCAGGATTCAGCGACTCTAAATTCATCAACATATCATCAGTAAAAAGCGCGTTCATTTCAGATGGAATAGTTGTGTTAAAGTCATCGCGAAACCCCTCGGTAACAAAAACAATTGAAACTGCAGGTCTTCCAACTTGATCTTCCTGAGCGTATGTTCCTGAAAAATCAATACCTTCTGGTCCTTGCTCACATGGCAAACAATTTGAACCGCCACAATCAATTCCATCTTCATCGCCATTTTGAATGCCATCCTCACAGGTGGCTTCAGGATCAATAATATTATTATTGTCATCTTCACTACACTGAACCAAAGCCAATGCAGTAATAAATAAAAAGCTTATATAGAGTATTTTCTTCATTTTCAAATTTCTTTATTGTTTTCTTTTAGTTTCAACCCACATCGAATATGTAGGGGTTGTTGGTTCAAAAGGGTTTGCTCCTACAGACCCGGCACCTAACATTGATTTAGGTATTTCAATGGCAATAGAGAGCACATTTTTTTCAGCAAAAGTATCTTCACCTTCGACATTAAAATCTGATACCTGACCACTAACAATAGCATTATACCGATTTAAATCAAAAAAGAAGGGATCATCTCTAGGGCCGGCAAAAAACTTCATATTATTGTTTTCAGAAACAATAGCCTCAGCATCTGTCGTGCCTTCAGAAATAGCTACTTTATTTGCTGTTGCAAATGTTGCAATTTCACTTTGCAAACCGGTCGAAGCAGGTACTGTGGGACCAAAAAAGTACATTGTATCACCTCTCTTAATTGATTGAATAACCAAGTCCTCAACTAAATCACCCGTGGTGTCTATATTGAACTCAACCAAAACGTCTTCATCAAATTCGGCATTTTCAGTGGCTGTACCTGAGGGTAAAAATCCTTGTAAATTGGCAATTAAAACCAAGTTATTACTGTTTTCACCTTCAAAGGCATAAAAGCTGCTGATATCTGAAGTTGTGCCGGTGACTGACGGGGCGTCAATATGATCACCAGATATTAAAAAAGGAGTTCCTGCAATGAGCAAACCAATTGCCACTATCGAAACTATGTGTGTCTTCTTCATAAATTTAAAGTTTATAATTATATCTTAAATTGTTTTTTCTAAATCTTTATTTGCATAACAACGTTCAAAAATAGACAATATTTGGTGACTATTTAATAAACTTTAGCTGTAAATTTGCAATTAAATTAGAGATACGAGTTTATGAACCCCTCCGCTTCAGGCTGGATTGACAAATATATTTTTATTTTAGAAAAGGAGAAGCTTACTTTTTCTTTTGAAAATGATAATGCTTTTTATAAAAATCTTCGTAAAAATGGTTTCATTTATGGCTTGTCAGTTGAAACTCTTGTCCCAATTGACACCGCGAATTTAAAATTAACTGAAGAAGAAATTGCCAAAGTCAACACTCTTCAGGCATTGATGTACTTATATTTCTCACATCACAAAAACTTGAACTATCAAAACTGCATAACTCATCTCAATCAGTTTTATGAAAAATTAAGTGAAAAGAAAAGTAGTTTGGTTCCTTCGATGAAATTTAATTTAAGTGAATCAAAAAAACTGGAGTTTGTTTTAAAAAAAAGAATTGAAAAAACAAAAAGTGTAGACAAATCACCCTTTGAACAAATTGTGACAAATGCTCTTCTGTTCCTTGATATTTTGGCATACAAAATATTTTTAAAAAACGATAAAATCTCCCCAAAAAGTTATGCAGAAAACCTTGAGACCATTTTATTGCAAAGTTGCTTTTTAGCACTCCACACAAAAACTCAAAAAACCAAATATGACAAGCTATTGCTCGAAATGTTTGAAACATCGACCTTACAACATGCCTATTTTCCAGATTCAGATTTTTTAATCCATAAAATTAATTTTGAATTGCTGAATGACCCGTTAGAAAAAATGTACCTTATTGATTTATGCACTCTGGCTGTATGGAATGACCAAAAACTAGAACACACAGAAACAGAGTTTTTAAAGCAATTATGCAAAAAACTAAACTTGCACCATAATTATGCGGTATTAAGTTTTGAAATGCTCAAAACATTTGTAATTAAACATACAACTTCAGTTAATTTATTTCAATATACCTATCCTGCTAAGCAATTTTACAATCAATCTTCGAAAATGGTCAAGCTTCTTATTTTAAGGAACAAAAATAGATTGATCAAAGAGCTTTCACAAAGTAAAGAACTCATTAAACTTCTTGGTAAATCAACAGTAAAAGATCTTTCAACAGCTGAAAAAACACTTATAAAAGAACAACTCTTTGATATATTTAAATCAATTCCCTCGTTAACAATATTCTTATTGCCGGGAGGCTCGCTTTTATTGCCACTTTTAATAAAATTTATCCCTCAATTATTGCCCAGTGCCTTCGATGACAATAAAATACCCAAAAAATAAATTCATCGTTTAAAGCAAATAATTCAGCCTCAATTTTTATCTTTGAAAACCTCAATAGTCTTAAAATCGTTAGTCTGGAATGCAGTTTAAAAACCCTGAATTACTTTATGCCCTCTTTTTACTTGTAATTCCCATCATTGTCCATCTTTTCCAGCTGAGAAAATTCAAAAAAACCCCTTTTACCAACCTTAAGTTTTTAAAAGCCGTATCGCTTCAAACCAGAAAAAGTTCAACAATAAAAAAATGGCTGGTTTTAATGTCACGCCTATTTGCCCTTGCCTGTATTATTTTAGCGTTTGCACAGCCCTATTTTTCAACCAAAGAAAGTTTTAAAACCGAAACCCAAACCATTGTTTATCTTGATAACTCCTTAAGTCTACAAGCAAAAGGATCTCAGGGAGAACTACTTAAAATGGTTGCTCAACAAATCTATAAAAATCCAAACCTTCCGGATGAATTAAGCTGGTTTACAAACAACTCCAGTAGCACCAATGCAACAAAAGAAGAGTTTAAAAACTCTCTGCTGGATATCGACTATAGTTCAAATTCGCTATCCTATAGTGAAGCACTTTTGAAAGCCGAAGCACTTTTCTCAAAAAATACAAACATTCAAAAAAACCTGATTTGGATTTCAGATTTTCAGGAGCAAGAAAATTTTCCTGAAATCAACCTGAATAACACAAACATTACAACTGTTCAGCTAACACCGACAAACACCAATAACATATCAGTTGACAGTGTTTTTGTTTCCTCGATGAGCTCAACTAATTTAGAACTTTCAGTATTACTTTCTAACTTTGGTGAAACTATAGATAATGTTCCTATTGCACTCTTTCAAGACGACGAACTTATAGCAAGAACTTCCGTAAGGGTTGAGACAAATCAGTCTTCTATAGCAACTTTTGAAATTGAAGACTCAAACTTTAACGGAAGAATTTCCATTTCTGACCAATCAGTCTTGTTTGATAACGAACTGTATTTTAACATCAACAAAAAAAACAAGATAAAAGTACTATCAATCAATCAGGAAAATGACACTTTTTTAAATAAGATTTATACAACCGACGAGTTTGATTATAAATCTCAAAATCTTCAAAACCTTGATTTTAATATAATTCAGGAACAAAATACGATTATTTTAAACGGCCTGAGTGCTATAAATACACCCTTACAAAATGCACTGATTTCTTTTTCTGAAACTGGAGGCACATTAGTAATTATTCCGGTAATAGAAATAGATAATCCCTCATTCAATCAGTTTTTAAACTCTTTATATTTTGGTTCTATAAACAAAGTCAAACAAACTGAAAGTCAAATAACAACAATACATTTTTCTCATCCTATTTATAATAATGTGTTTGAAAACAGCGTGACAAACTTTCAATATCCGACTGTTAAAAAGAGCTTTACTCTTTTACAAAAGCATACTCCGGTACTTTCTTATGATGATAAAAATGTTTTTTTAATGCAAAAGGATAAAACGT
>NZ_CAXBAN010000227.1:0-4360 GCF_963973675.1 uncultured Planktosalinus sp.
TTTAACTGATAGGCACAAGCAAAACCAGCTGGCCCTGCTCCTACTATTAAAACAACTTCACTGTTTGAAACATCGTTGTACTCAGGTTTCTTAATCTTAATCTCTTTAAAGTGTTCTTGGACATAAACTGCTAACCTTAAATTGATTTTAATAGCCTTTTGACGGGCGTCAATGCTGCGTTTTAATACTTCTATATGCGTTAGCTCATCAATTGATATTCCGGTTTTACGGGAAACAAACAATTTTAAAGCTTCCTGATTGGCAGCAATTTCGGGCGATACCTGAAAATTATATTCTCTGGGCATATAAAATTTAATAGACAACAAAGATAGGTGATGATTAACATTTAATTTTTAGGTTGTGCTAACAATTTGATTATTTTTGGGGTTCAAAAAAAAATATTGAGTAATTCCACAAAAAAAATTGTTAAGATTACCCGTCAATTTCGGAAGTTTCACAAGTATCTTGGGATTTCGTTATGCGTGTTTATGTTTATAATTGCTGCAACGGGATTATTACTGGCCTGGAAAAAAGATTTTGATTTTGTACCCCCCACACAAACAGATGTTTCTAATGCCCCCTCTTTGCCTATCGAACGTATTTCTGAAATTGCACAAACTTACATCATAGAAAACACTGACCTTGACCCTGAAATCAACCGCATAGACATTCGATTAACTAAGGGTGCTGCCAAAGTACGCTTTGAACATCATTACAGTGAGGTCCAGGTGGGGATTAAAAGTGGTGAAATTTTATCAGTAAAAACACGCACATCAGACATTATCGAACAAATTCACGACGGATCTATTATTGATTTCTTCTTTAAAACCTCAAGCGATCAAGTAAAAAAAACCTATGTAACACTTACCTGTCTGGGACTAATGATTCTTTCAGTTACAGGTTTTTACCTTTGGTTGAATCCCAAACGCATTAAGAATAGAAAAAAGAAAAGTACCCCCTAACAAATAAGCCCCAAAAGTTTCTCATACACTAATTTTCACTACCTTAGTACAATTAATAACCAATGCAAAACAAGGTGACTGAAACTGGTCGGGTTCCACAACATCATCCAACAGTTCCTTTGATTTGAATAAACTTTTTTTTATGAAACAACTCAGTATTTTAACAGCCTTGCTGCTCCTTTTCATTGCCTGTGGTGAAAAAGAAAAGCAACCCCAAGAAAAAACAATCGGCTCCTACACCATTGCACAGTTCATGGACAATGAAGCCGTTTTTGGCAGTGGATTTTCTCCCGATAACTCCAATGTTTTGGTGAGCAGTAATCGTTCTGGTATATACAATATGTATACACTTCCCTCTTCCGGTGGTGAAATGACCCCTCTCACTACTTCTGATTCATCATCAGTCTATTCGGTTTCTTACTTTCCCAATGATGAACGAATTCTGTTTAGAATGGATGGCAATGGAGATGAAATTTACAAACTATTTGTAATGGAAGAAGACTCCATCACCAGACTCACTCCTGCTGAAAATGTAAGAGCCCTTTTTTACGGATGGTCAAAAGATGGAAGTAAATTCTACTATGGAAGCAATGAACGTGACCCCCGTTTCAGTGATGTGTATGAAATGGATGTAGAAAATTTTAACTCAAAAATGGTGTTTGATAACTCCGAGGGCTACAACTTCGGAGGCGTTTCAAACAACGGAAACTACATTGCATTTACAAAATCAATTAACACCAATGATGCTGATTTGTTTCTTTACAACAGAAACGACCAAAGTTTTACTAAAATCAACAGCACCCAAAGTGGCAATTCTGCACAAGACTTCTCAACTGATGATGCATATCTTTATTACACTACCGATGCCGAAGGTGAATTTGAAGTGGCTATGAAGTATGACATTGCAAACAAAACTTCTGAAAAAGTACTGGAAAAAGACTGGGACATCTGGGGTGTAGGATTTAGCCACGACGGAACCTACCGAACAGTTTTCATTAATGAAGATGCGGCCAATGTGCTTGAAATTACCAATACAAAAACGGGTGAGCAACTCGACTTGCCTGAATTTGAAAATGCATACATCACCGGAATACAGTTTTCCAAAGATGAGTCAATGGCATTACTCAATGTGGGTGGTTCACATACTCCTACCGATTTGTATGCCCTTGATTTAGCAACTGGAGAATACACCAAACTCACAGATGTGCTCAACGACGCCATAAACCCTGATGATCTTGTAGCGGCGGAAATCATTCGATACTCCTCTTTTGATGGTGTTGAAATACCCGCTGTCTATTACAAACCCCACAATGCCTCAGCTGACAATCCGGTACCGGCAATGGTGTGGGTTCACGGCGGACCCGGAGGCCAGTCACGCCAAAGTTACAGTTCATTGATTCAATATCTAGTAAACCATGGTTATGCTGTATTGGCGGTCAACAACCGAGGAAGTAGCGGCTATGGCAAAACCTTCTTTAAAATGGATGATCAAAACCACGGTGAAGCCGATTTACAGGATTGTATCGAAGGTAAAAACTGGCTGGCTGAACAAGCCGATATTGATGCCAATAATATTGGTATTATGGGTGGATCTTATGGCGGTTATATGACTATGGCTGCACTTACTTTTGCTCCGGAAGAATTTGACGTAGGAGTCAATATTTATGGAGTAACGAATTGGCTTCGTACACTCAAAAGCATACCACCCTGGTGGGAAGCATTTAAAGAATCGTTGTATTTGGAAATGGGAGACCCGAATACCAAAGACAGCATCAGGCTGCATCGAATCTCTCCGCTGTTTCATGCTGAAAATGTAACCAAACCATTGATGGTACTACAAGGAGCTACCGACCCCAGAGTCCTTCAGGTAGAGTCTGATGAAATTGTGGAAAATGTACGTAAAAACGGTGTTCCTGTTGAATATGTCCTTTTTGAAGATGAAGGCCATGGTTTTGTGAAAAAAGAAAATCAAATCAAAGCCTATGAAAGCATCCTCAACTTTCTGGATACTTATTTAAAGGAGTCTGAATCTGAAAATGAACAACCAACATCCTGATTGTGATAACGAGACTTTAAGAAAAAATGAAAATCATTTGTTAATCTTTTGTCATTCTAAAATCACTACAGTAACTTTAGTCTAACATTAACCAAAAAAACACCTTATGAAAAATTATGCATTAATTGCTACATTGGCCTTTGCCACTTTATTTACAGCCTGTAAAAATGACAAAAAAGACAGTCCGGAATCCGGTGAAGAAATGCAGCAAGAAGAAATGAAAGAAACAACTCAGGAAACTGAAAAAATGGTTATAGAAATAATGATGGAGCCCAAAAGTGAATCAACTGCTATGGGTAGAGCTCAATTTGTAGAAGAAAACGGAATGGTCACCATGACTGCAAAATTCAGAGGACTAACGCCTGGTATGCATGCTATTCACCTGCATGAAAAAGCAGATTGCTCGGCTCCTGATGGAACTTCAACAGGCGGTCACTGGAACCCCACCTTTGCACAACACGGTAAATGGGGTGATGAAGCCGGCTACCACAAAGGAGACATCGGAAACTTTGAAGCAGATGACCAAGGAAGCGGCGGTATAAAATTTGCAACCGATGAATGGTGTATTGGCTGTGATGATGACACTAAAAATATCATAGGGAAAGCTGTAATCGTCCACGAAGGAGTTGACGATTTTGTTACCCAACCTACCGGTGATGCCGGAGGACGAATAAGCTGTGGTGGAATTATCCAATAAGCTATACCAACCACACCAAACTAAAAAAGACCCGTTATCTATTTAAACGGGTCTTTTTTAATTGTAAGTATTCTCAAAATGTTTCTTTTTAGGGATACTCCGGATTTTGGAGTATTTACTGTATGTTTCATTTAAAGTGGATGCACTTCTATAACAAAACATAAGGCAAAAACCCTACCAAAGTTAATTTATACTTTCAATTATTCATCCAGCATTAGGTTTAAAGTTACATCTATATTATCTCTGGTCGCTCTTGAAAACGGACAAATTTCATGGGCAGCATTCACCAGCTTTTCTCCCATTTCAATACTCTGTCCTGGCAAATAACAATCCATCACCACACTCAGGTTCAGGTTATCTTCTTCAGATTTGCTCAACTTAACATTGGCCGTAACTGTAAAGTTACCTAACACTACTTTATGATCTTTTGCAACAGCCAGTAATGCACTCCCAAAACAAGCAGAATATGCCCCTCCAAAAAGTTGTTCTGGATTGGTGCCGTCTCCGCCATCACCACCCATTGATTTGGGTACTGAGAGATTCATATCAATTTTTCCGTCATCCGATTTAATATGCCCTGCCCTGGCTCCCGATGCGGTTACGGCAGTTTTATACAAAGTTTTCATAGTTTGTTGTTGTTTTAAA
>NZ_CAXBAN010000228.1:0-4355 GCF_963973675.1 uncultured Planktosalinus sp.
AAATGAGGTGGGTCAGTAACTTTTGTTACCGAGGGGGTTCTAGTTGTAAAGTTGGGGCAACTATTTTCAAAATAGAGGATAATTATACCGCAGAGATTCACAAAGAAGCGCAAAGTTTCAAAGAGGAATCTGTGTTGTACTTAAAAGAATTGTTTCTTTAAAAGTATGAGTATAACCGGAAATACAGTCATTAAGATTCATTTTTTCTTTAACTACGATTTCAGATAGGCTTCCGAACGTGTACTGCCGTGACCGCCGGCTACAATGAGCATGACTTTCAAGCTCAGCCAGAAGTATTTAAAAAAATGCCAGACCGGGTTCCTCATCCAGAAGTGTTTGCTTTTTGAAATTCGTTGTGTCATCATTTTAGTTTTTTATTCCGGCAAGAGCCACCAGAAGGGTTTCATTTTAGCTTTGTACATAAATACATAGTGGAGTGTCAGCTTTAGCCAGTGTCCCGCCAGGCCGATTTCCCCAAAGGTTTTCCCCAACTTACGTCCGTGGGTGTTGGGATATTTTTTATAATCAGGCACGATGGGATAAGTGGTAATACTAATCCCGCTTCCTGAAAACGTACCATACCCTGCCGATGCAATACAGGCTGCACCCATATTGGTCGTAGAACCTTTGTGGTCTTGTGAGTCTTTTCCTTTATTGATACTGTCAATAATAGTATCGGCCACCAGTTTTGTGGTTATCCCTGAGGGTATACCGGTTCGTGGCGGCGAGGGAAATATCTCGGTACCGTTCTTGCTTTTGCGTGGTTTCGAAATGCTGTGCGGCGTTGCAAAGGCAATACCGGGAGCAAATATGTTTTTGTATGTGGGGTGTAAGCCTCCTGCTTCAAATGCTCCTTTGTTGGCGGCCTCTATAATCCCCGGGCCACCACCGGTCATTACCGTGAATCCCATTTTAGATAATTCGGCACCAATTTTCTCTGCGTTTTTATAATGTTCAGATTCATTTGTAAAGCGAGCTGAACCAAATACTGTAACACAAGGTCCTACAAAATGCATTATCCTAAAAGCTCTTATAAAATTAAAAAACACTCTAAACGCAAAAAGTAATTCTTTTAGCCTCGATAATGGGCCTTGTACAAATTTTGAATCATCTGTAACCAGTCTATGTTTAATTCTAACACGCGTATTGATTTTTAAGATGTTTTTTTATAACTCCACACCGCCAGTCCATTCATAATAAGCGCATATACAAGTGTTTTTGTAAACTGAGGCAGGATATCATAAAAGGAAGCGCCTTTTAACATGAGCATGCGCATCACTTCCACAAAGTACTTTATGGGGTTAAATTCTGTGAGCAATTGTGCCCAGCCGGGCATGCTTTCTATGGGCGTAAATAAACCACTCATCAGGATAAAAATCACCATAAAAAACCAGGCTATGAACATCGCCTGTTGCTGAGTATCGGTAAAGTTTGAAATAAAAAGTCCCATTCCCAAAATCACCAGGATATAGATGGAGGTGTATGCATACATCAAAGGCAGACTTCCTAACATGGGTACATTAAAGATGATTTTGGCGATGATGAGACCAATGGTGAGCAGCCCCATACCAATTACCCAAAAAGGAAAGAGTTTTCCGATGATAAACTGGTATTTTTTAATGGGTGTTACGTTGATTTGTTCCAGGGTGCCGATTTCTTTTTCGCGAACAATGTTCATGGCAGCCAGAAACAAGGTAATCATGGTGACGAGCAACACTAAAATCCCCGGCACCATAAAGGTTTTGTAGTTGAGAGTCTCATTATACCAAAACGACGGAATGGAGGAGATGCTAACCAGCTGAGGCCGGTCTGTGTTATTTTGTAAAAGTTTGGAGCGAATGTTTTTATTATAACTAAAAAGAATTCTCTTGATATAGACACTGGTTACCCCGGCAGCGGCACCGTCTATGGCGTCGATAGTGATTCCCAGGTCAGTTTTTTGGTCACGGTGGAGTTCTCTTTCGAAGTGTTGAGGGATTTCCAGTATGACATCAACATCGCCTTTAAGCATCGCTGTAGTGGCTGCTTTCATTGATGAAAATTGTTCAGTTACCTGAAAATAGGTGGATGCCTCAAACTTTTCAATCAATGCCCGTGAGCTGCTGCTTTGATTGTGGTCGATATATGAAAACTGAATGTTTTTTACTTCATAAGTGGCTGCATTTGAAAGGATGATGAGTTGGAGTAACGGCAAAACAAATATGATGGGCAGCATTCCTTTATTTCTAAATATTTGCCTGAACTCTTTTTGTATGATATATCTGATGATTTTCATTATTCCAGCCTTGTTTTGTATTTTTTCACACTCAACCCAATAAAAAAGAGGGTCATACCCAAAAGTATGAGCGTTTCTTTCCATACATAGGTCAAGTCCACCCCTTTGAGCATTATGCCCTTAATAATAATGATGAACCATTTGGCAGGCACAATGTTGCTTATGACTTGCAGTGGTGCCGGCATACTGGAAATTGGAAATATAAACCCTGAAAGCAGGATAACAGGCAGCATAAGTCCCATAAGTGAAATCATCATGGCAGTTTGCTGGGTGGCTGCAATGGTTGAAATCAGAATACCCAAAGCCAGTGAGGTAACTATAAAGAGCACACTTTCAAATCCCAATAAAATCAGGCTGCCATGAACAGGCATTTCAAATACATATATGCTCAGTAATACTATAATAACGGCATTTATAACTGAGAGAAAAATATATGGAACTACCTTGCCGATAATTACCTGAAACGGGTTGAGTGGTGAAACTAGTAAAATTTCCATAGTGCCCTGTTCTTTTTCACGGGTGATGGAAATAGAGGTCATCATAGCTGAAACCAGCATTAGTATAATGGTCATTACCCCGGGCACAAACATAAAAACACTTTTCAACTCAGGATTATACGCCATACGTGTTTGTGGAATAATTTGGTAAGCGAGTTGAATGTCTTTGTTCTGTTCAGCTTGATAGTGTTGCAGTATTGAATTTACATAATTGCTGATCGTATTTGCCGTATTTGGGTCGGTGGCATCGGTAATAATTTGAACGGAGGCATTGTTGTCGCGAACGAGCTTACTGCTAAAATCCTTTTCAAAAGTAAGCACCGCTTTTACTTTTCCTTTTTTAAAAATGTTTTCTATATCTGTTTCACGGCCTAAAAACTGCTGAATCGAAAAATAGTTTGATGCATCAATTTTTTGAATGATTTCTTTGGTAGTGGCGTCTTTTGAATGGTCGAGTATGGCAATGTCAACATTGTTTATTTCGTTTGTAATGGCAAAGCCAAACAACAAGATTTGGGCTACCGGCATACCAAAAAGGATAAATAAAGAACGCCGGTCTCTGAAAATATGGAAAAACTCCTTTTTTACAAATCCTAAAAATCGTTTCATCCTCTTGCCAGTTTTAAGAATACATCGTTCATCGTGTCTGTTTCAAACTGCTGTTTGAGTTTTTTGGGTGTGTCCAGCGCTTCAATTTTGCCGTTTACCATAATGGACACCCGGTCACAATATTCGGCTTCATCCATATAATGTGTGGTGACAAATATGGTGGTGCCGTTGTGGGCAGCTTTGTATATCATTTCCCAAAACTGACGTCTTGTGATGGGGTCCACACCGCCGGTAGGTTCATCCAGAAACACAATTTTAGGGTTGTGCAACATCGTCGCTGAAAAGGCTAATTTTTGTTTCCACCCCAGAGGCAGCGACCCCACGAGCTGATTGGCAACCTCACTCAGTCCCAGTTCTTCTGTCAGGGTTGTTGTTTTAGTTTTTATCTGCTTTCGCGAAAGCCCGTAAATACCTCCAAAAAAGGTGATGTTTTCTTTTACGGTGAGGTCGTCATACAACGCAAATTTCTGGCTCATATAGCCAATGTTCTTTTTGATGTCTTCAGCCTGGGTAAAAACATCAAAACCGGCTACTTCAGCCTGTCCTGATGAGGGTGTGGAAATACCGATAAGCATTTTCATAGCTGTGGTTTTGCCGGCGCCATTGGCTCCCAGAAACCCAAATATTTCACCTTGTTCCACTTCAAAACTAATTTGATTGACTGCTGTAAAATCACCAAACATTTTAGTTAAACCATTAACTGATATGACCTTGTTTTTTTTTATCATCGCGCAAGTTCCATAAAAGTATCTTCAATGGTGGGTGTGGTGGGTGCAATGTGAATGTTGGCAAGACTGTTTTCACTTAAATAGGAATGAAGCATCTCCGGATCAAAATCAGCACGTTGGTCTGTATAATGCACAATTTCACCAAACGGATATACACTATGACGGCGGGTGTAGCTGTTGAGTAAAGCAATGAGCTGATACATATTTCCGCCACTGACATTGAAAATGGGCTTTGGATAATGTTTT
>NZ_CAXBAN010000229.1:0-4346 GCF_963973675.1 uncultured Planktosalinus sp.
AAAATTGATTAATTGTTGAGTTCACAATAAAAAATTGAATGTACTGGGTTTTATTAAAGACATTTCATCTTTTTGCATCACTAATCAAACCACTGCTTGCTGTAATGCAGTGCCTTTTGCCATACTCATAGAAAAGCCTTTTTGCTGTAGGGCTGCCTTAAAAAACTACTTCCACTCCACCCCGCTCCCAGATTGGTTGCAGTTTTCTTTTTAAAAATCGCATTTTTAAAAAGCGTTCTCGAACAAGTCTCGAACAAAACTCGGACAAAACCCCGTTAATTTTCAGAATTTGGTTCATTTGGGTTCAAATTGGTTCATATTGGGTCAAAAGGGTTCAAAACAGGTCATATTGGTTCAAAAAGGCTCAATTGGGTTCATGGTCTTGGCAGGTGGTACAAGGCGTTCTACATTAGCAGCTCATTAATTGTTTAACCCTTAAATCTATTTTATTATGGGTACTTTTACCAAAGGAATCCTTGGAGGATTCAGCGGAAAAGTAGGCACCGTTGTAGGTGCTTACTGGAGAGGCAAAAATGTGATGCGCAGTTTGCCTCGCCAAAGTTCAAAGCCGGCTACACCAAGCCAGGAAGCACAACGCACCATCTTTAGAGTGGTTGCTAAATTTTTATACCCCATCAAGGGTATTCTGGCCGCCTATTTTGGCAGTCCGGAGGGCGACAAGTCACGTTTTAACCTGGCGATGTCTTACCACTTGAAGGAGGGTGTACACGAAGTGAACGACCAAATTGAGATGGACCTTCCCAAGGTGCTGATCAGTAAAGGTGCGTTGCAGGGCTTAAAAAACCCGGGCTTTGTAGCTCAAGCCAACAGTGTGATGGAAGTCACCTGGGATGACAACAGTGGCCAAGGATTGGCCGGTCCTGATGACACCCTCACCGTAGTGGTGTACAACAGCACACTCGAACTATTTGAGGTGTTTGCTCCCGCAGGATTGCGCGAGGACACGCAAGCCAGCTTGACAGCTCCTAATTATATGAGCGGTCTGGAGGTACACGCCTGGGCTACTTTTATTACGCCCAGTGGTGACGTGGCAGCCACCAGTGTCTATTTGGGTAGCCTGACGGTTACTTAAAGCTGCCATTTTTAGTATGGGTACATTGAACCCGCACGGCCTTGGTTGCCGTGTGGGTTTTTTTATTGTTGAATACCGGTGTTTTCTTCTAAAACTTAGTGCGTTCTATCAATAGTTGAATGATGGCATGCTTAAAGTAATAGATAGAACCGCCAATTTTGGTGTGGGGTATCACAAGGTCTCTACGCCAGCGTTTTATTGACGATTCACTTATGTTAAACAGTTGTTTCACATCAGCTGTGGTCATTAAATTTTCTGGGCTGATTTTGGCTTTCTCAAACAAGGTGCGCTGCTGGGGCGTTGCACGCTTTTTTCCTCCCTGAGGGGTCTTGGTTGGTCGTTTCTTTTTGCCCATAGCTTGGTAGGTATTATGGGTTAAACAATACTATTTATGGGGATGTTTTTTGTGCTTTCAGCAATGGGGAAGTAACCTGAAGCGGGACTAATTTAATAAAAAAAAATTAAATAGGCTCCAAAAGCAATATTCTTAGTGCTTATTAGTCAGGGTTTTGTATTAACAACAGACTTTGTTTGTTAGTTAATTTAGACTTATCTTAGTATTTTATTAATTTCCGCACGATAGTCTTCCGGTCTGAAAAGAATATTAAATAATAAACGCCACTTTCAAGAAATGATACGTCAATATTATATTTGTTTTTCGTTACTAAAACTAATTTGCCCATAGAATCAACTATCATTATCTGATCTACCTGAATGTTTTCTAATCCACTAATACTTATATAGTTTGTGGTTGGGTTTGGAATTACTGAAAAATTCTTTAATACTGTATCGTCAATCGCCAAAGCTCCAGCGTTTTCATACCAAACGGTTCCACCTACAGGGCTAGACCCTATAACATCAATATCATTATCACCGTCCAAATCGCCAGCAATTATTCCAAATCCCCAATTACTTTCTCCCGGTAAAATTTGTTGAGCACTAAATGAGCCCATTCCATCCTGGTTTTCATACCAAGCTATTGTTTGACTTGGACCCGGATCTAAGGTCGCAGAAAGAACGTCATTATCGCCATCGTTATCTAAATCGGCAGCAAAAACGGAGGTCGCTCTCAAAGCCTCATTTGAAATAACTTGTTTAGTCCCAAAGTTTCCAAGACCATTCAAATTTTCATACCAAGAAATTTCGCCACTGTACCAGGTTGCCGTTAAAAAGTCTAGATTTCCATCTGAATTCATGTCTTCTGTAAAAATTGACCAAACTTCACCAATTTCGGTATCTATGATTTGTTGGGGGCCAAAATTTCCTGACCCATCAATGTTTTCATGCCAAAAGACTGTATCATCTTGGATCGACACAGCAAATACATCCAAATCTCCATCATTATCCACATCACTTGCTAAGACATCTCGAGCTATACCAACATCAGTTGCAATAATTTTTTTAGGTCCAAACGAGCCAAGACCATCTAAATTTTCAAACCAAAATAGCTCAGTGTGAGAACCCGAGAGTACATCAACGTCTCCATCACCATCAAGATCTCCTGCAAAAACCGTCCTACTATTAAGATTGATGGCGTCTCCCACTATTTGTTGAGGTCCAAAATTACCAAGACCGTCTAAATTCTCAAACCAAACTATTTTATAAAAATCTTCACCTGATTGCCAATCCTGTAAAACAGACACTACATCAATGTCACCATCACCGTTTATGTCACCGGCATATGCCGCGGCCCAACCAGGGTCATCATTAATTATTCTATCAGGTCCAAAATTTCCTAAGCCGTCTAAGTTTTCAATCCAAATTGTTGAATCATTATTAACTAATAAAATATCATTGTCATTATCTCCATCAAAATCAAACAAATACACCTCTAAACTTCCATAATCTGAAATTATTTGTGGCTCATTAAATTGAGCCCACAAGTTCATCTGGGTAGTTAATACGATCAATGCAAACACTTTTAATTTCATGGCTTGTATATTGGGTAACGGCAGTCTGTCTCAAAACCCCCTGTTTTATGGATTAAAGATATAGGAATTTTTCGTTTTGATCCAATGATACCTGAAATTGTGGTTTTTATTCAAAAAAACCTCTGTCTTTTAAAGTACTTTCTTTTTTTAATTCAAATAATTCATTCGGATAATTACCATATAAAATCTTAACCGTACCATTTTTAATTTCGTAATAAGGTTCAGGGTATTTTTTTTTAATTAATTCCAGATTTTCTTCTTTAAACTCAAATTCGATTGGTTTTTCAAACTCAATTTTCTTTGGTTTTATATGGAATCTAGAATCGATATTTCTAAAGATATTAGGATTATAAGGTGAAGCCCATTTTCCATCAACAGTTTTATATAAATCGTGATATTGATATTTTACGTGAATTAACCTTCCACAATAATCAGCAATATAGATTAGAACATTTTCATAATCATCGAAACGTCTTCTTGATCCGTGGTCATACGATACAAATTTAATAGTGTCTTTAGGGTAATTACCATACAAATTCTCAAGGATTTTGTAATCTGCATCATATTTAGAATCCATTGATATTCTATTGCAATAATAAATTAAATCAGCAGGTTCAACTTTTATTTTCTTTCCAATAAAAGCGTAAAGCATTCTAGGTTTTTCTTTGCATTCAATATATTCAACACAAACTTTTGGTTTTAATTCAATTCTAATTTCATCTTTTTTTAATAAATCACTAACTAGATAGGCTTCAGTTATATGTTTTAAAGAACTAAAAAATAGAGAATCTGTTAAGTTTACTTTAATTTCAAACCTTCCTTTTTCATCAGCTTCAACAACTAAATCTCTATTCTTTGAGATTTCATAATGTTTATTATGTTTTGGTAAGTCTGCTGAAAAATATTTTGAAAGAGTATCATTTACAATAATCCTTACTTTATTTCTGTTTTTAGTAGTATCAATTGCAATACCTTTAACCAAGACTTTTTGTCCAAATGAAATTGAACTGCTTACGAGAAATAAAATAAGTAGTAAGTTTTTCATATTTTTTAATTGGTTTCTCACATCTAAATATGTTTAATCAAAAGCCAATGATTAAATGAGTAAATGGTTTATACTAATTAGTAAGCCATTCTTTTTTGTGCGTCTTACAAAATTAATGACAACGGTCTAGTGTATGAGTAGTAGCGGATTTTTACTCACAAACCTTACGGTTTTGCACTGACCTTTGTTTTATGTTTGTACTTTCGTTTTATCACTTAAACCGCTATTACTTATACACCGTGTTGTGGCTAGTTTTTCTTTCTTATGATTTTCACAA
>NZ_CAXBAN010000230.1:0-4336 GCF_963973675.1 uncultured Planktosalinus sp.
TCCGTCTCCTGTAAGAAGAACTTTATCGAAAGAAACGCTGTCTCCTTCTTCTCCGCTTAGACGGTTAACAAACACCTTCTGGTCTTTTGCAACTTTAAATTGCTGCCCTGCTATCTCTACAATTGCGTACATAGCGTGTATTTAGTTAATTTAAACTTGATTAATCGTTAGATTTTCTTCTAACGCGGGCGCAAATATACACCTAAAAAATGAATATACAAATCACTGCTATCTACTTTTTATATGATATATTACTTTTGTTTGGTGTTCCAAGACTCTTTTAAAAGTTGCATAAACGCCAGGGTTAAGACAAATGAAGTAGCCAGCCCCATGATTAATACAGAAACAATGAGAGTTAACGGGCCATTACTCAGATTTAACCCCCAGCCATCGATAATGGTTGTTGCAAATCCGGGTTCAATATGATACATATAGACAGCCATAGCAATACCAAATAAAACAGCAGCCAGAGCCCCACTTAATAAGCCTGCTTGAAAGCCTTCTTCATATTTAAACGATGCATGGTTTTTTTTGTAGCTAGTAATAGCTTTATAGATTCCAAAACCAAAAATCACCGCATTGAAAGCACTTAATACAGTTAGTGTATGAAGGTTCAAAAGCCGCAGTACTAAGAAATAAATTATCAATAAAACAGTAATGATTAAACCATATTTGATATAATGCTTTGTCATAATTTTTTAATTTTTTAGGGTTAGTTGTCCCTAATATCGTAAAAATTGGATTTAATTAACACTAACACTCTGTTAATTTTTTAAGTTTTGGCCAAATGATATCCTCTAAATCCTATCTTTGTAATCTATGAAAAGTGTAACAAACTTCACATTTTTATTACTAATGAGTCACATTTTAAATCAATAACAAAAACTATGAGAAAAAATCTTTTTACCATAGCATTGCTTCTATTTGCTTTTACGTATGTTCAAGCGCAGGAAGTTGCTTTTGAAGAGTACAAACTTGACAATGGCCTGCATGTAATTTTACACCAGGACAATACTGCACCCGTGGTAATCACTTCTGTGATGTATCAGGTAGGTGCCAAAGACGAGAATCCTGAGCGTACAGGATTTGCACATTTTTTTGAACATCTTTTGTTTGAAGGAACAGAAAATATTGAAAGAGGTGAGTGGTTTAAAATTGTTTCGTCTTACGGAGGGTCCAATAATGCAAACACCAGTGATGATCGTACCTACTATTATGAAATTTTCCCATCAAACGCTGTTGAAGTAGGTTTGTGGATGGAAAGCGAGCGTATGTTACATCCTATCATTAACCAAATTGGTGTTGACACTCAAAATGAAGTAGTCAAAGAAGAAAAAAGACTGCGTGTAGATAACCAACCCTACGGGAATATTTTTTCTGAGGTTAAGAAAAACATGTTTAAAAAGCATCCATACAGATGGTCGCCTATAGGTAGCATGGAGCACCTTGATGCAGCAACTCTCGATGAGTTTCTTGCTTTTAATGAAAAGTTTTATGTTCCCAACAATGCCACTTTAGTTGTAGCGGGGGATATAAATTTTCCAGAAGTAAAAAAAATGATTCAGGATTATTTTGGTCCTATTCCAAGAGGAGCTGAAGTTGAAAGGGTCAATATTAAGGAAGAACCCATTACAGAACAAATCAATGCAGTGGCATACGATCCCAATATTCAAATTCCAGCCATCATTCACGCCTACAGAACTCCGGCAATGAACACACGTGAAGCACGAGTCTTGGATATGGTTTCAACTATTTTAAGTGACGGAAAAAGTTCAAGGTTGTATAAAAAACTGGTTGATGAGAAAAAAATGGCCCTTCAGGTTGCTGCTTTTAATGTGAGTCAGCAAGACTATGGGATGTATTTAACTTTTGCTTTGCCATTAAACAACACTTCACTTGAAGATCTAACCAAGGAGATTGACGAAGAAATTGTAAAACTACAAACTGAATTAATTTCAGAAAGAGAGTTTGAAAAGCTTCAAAACGTGTTTGAAAACCGTTTTGTAAACTCAAATGCTACGATTGCAGGTATTGCCGGTTCATTGGCTACTTATCAAATGCTCTATGGAGATATTAATTTAATCAACAATGAAATTGATATCTACAGATCAATAACAAGAGAAGAAATCAGAGACGCTGCCAGAAAATATCTTAACCCAAATCAAAGATTGCGTTTAGAATATTTACCTGAAAATGACAAACAATAAAAAAACAGATCAATGAAAAAGTATATACTATCTTTAACAGCTTGTTTATTTTTTATAAGCTTTATTAATGCACAGGTTGACCGTTCAAAACGGCCTGTTCCTGCACCAGCACCAAGTATCAATCTTTCAACGCCACAGTCGTTTGAACTGGATAATGGTATGAAAGTTATGATTGTAAAAAACACTAAGCTTCCACGTGTGAGAATTCAATTGCGTTTAGACAACCCGCTTTATGCCTCTCAGGACAAAGCCGGAGTTGAATCCTTATTGGCTGCCATGCTAGGAAACGGAACCACATCTATTTCAAAGGAAGATTTCAACGAAGAGGTTGATTTTCTTGGAGCTTCCATAAACTTTGGATCACAGAGTGGTTTTGCCAGCTCCTTGTCAAAATATTTTGACCGTATTTTTGAATTGTTTGCAGATGCAGCAAAAAATCCTTTGTTGGATGGAGAAGAATTCCAAAAGGAAAAAGACAAGTTACTTGAGGCATTGAAAAACAATAAAAAAGATGTGTCAACAGTGTCGAGACAAGTTTCGTCTGCATTGTTGTACGGAAAAAAACACCCAAAAGGAGAGTTTGCAACTGAAGAAACTGTTCAAAACATCACACTAGCAGATGTAAAGAATTACTATGAGAACTTTTTCTCTCCTGAAAATGCTTATTTGGTAGTTATCGGTGATGTAAACATATCAAATGTAGAAGCACTTGCAAGGAAACATTTTGGAAACTGGCCACAGCAAAAAGTTTTGGACGTGAGCTATTCAGATCCTTCAGATGTGCAGTATACTCAGATCAATTTTATTGATATGCCCAACGCAGTGCAGTCTGAACTAGTAGTTGAAAACATCGTCAACCTAAAAATGAGCGATCCTGATTACCACGCAGTTTTAATTGCAAACAGTATTCTTGGAGGAGATTTCAATAGTTATTTGAATATGAATTTACGCGAGGACAAAGGCTGGACTTATGGCGCAAGATCATCCACAGGCGCCGGTAAGCACGTAACAAGTTTTTATGCTTCCACTAGTGTTAGAAATGCAGTAACCGATAGCGCAGTTGTTGAAATGCTTCATGAAATCAAGAACATTAGAGAAAACCTGGTTGATAATGATAAATTGGCTTTAGCGAAAGCAAAATACACAGGAAATTTTGTTTTAGCTCTTGAGCGTCCTGAAACCATAGCTAATTATGCATTGAACATTGAGATACAAAATCTTCCAAAAGATTTTTATGAAAACTACCTTAAGAAAATCAATGCTGTTACTGCTGAAGATGTAAAACGTGTAGCCAACAAATATTTTTTGGTTAACAATGCTCGTATCGTCGTCACTGGAAAAGGTTCTGAAGTGCTCGAAGGTCTTAAAAAGATTGACAGGGGAGACGGCACTATGATTCCGGTAAAATACTTTGACATCTACGGAAATGAGGTTGAAGAACCTAACTATACAATAGCAATGGATCCTTCAGTAACTATTGAAACAGTGTTGAACAACTATATAAATGCTATTGGCGGAAAAGGTAAACTCAATGATGTTAAATCAGTATTCACAACTGCAGGTGCTACTATGCAAGGTATGCAATTGGGTATGGAAATGAAGGTAACCAGTGACAATAAAATGTCACAAGCAATTTTAATGGGGGGTATGCCTCTTCAAAAAACAGTATTTAACGGACAATCCGGTTATACTATGGCACAAGGACAAAAAATGGAGTTTGATGAGAAGCAATTGGCAGATATGAAAGAGGGAGCCGGTTTATTTCCGGAAATGAGCCCTTCCAAAGCGACACTTATTGGAATGGATACTGTAGATGGAGTCACTGCTTATGCCGTTGGATATGGCGATTCTAAAGTGAGCTTTTACAATGCTGAAACCGGCTTGAAAATCAAAGACGAGAACACTCAAGAAGTGAACGGAACGCCAATGAAATCATCCATTTTATATGGTGATTATAAAGAAGTGGGAGGTATTCAATTTCCGCACACAATGACCGTTTCGGCGGGACCTCAGGAAATTAAATTTGAGGTTACTGATATTAAAATCAACGAAGGCGTAAGCGAAGAGGATTTTAAATAAACATTAGAAATCAGACTTAGGATTTTACACACAAACCGCCCCACTAAACC
>NZ_CAXBAN010000231.1:0-4336 GCF_963973675.1 uncultured Planktosalinus sp.
CACTGCGAGTGCAGTAAAATCGGCAAGAGTAGCCTGACAGGACGCACCTCCTGCAGTGGTTTGGTCAGCAATTGGTTGAATAGTTGGGTCTGTTGTATCTTCAATATTGACATCAAATGATGTTGTGGCAAAGTTGCCGGAGGCATCAGTAGCTGTTAAAGTTACAGTGGTTGTTCCGGTAATTAAAGTACCCGGAACGGGGCTTTGAGTTATTGGTGGTGTCCCACAATTATCTGTTGCTGTTACAAGCGATGTATAATCTGCTAGTGTTGCCTGGCAGTTACTATTACCACTTATTGTTTGGTTTGAAGCAGATCCGATATTTGGAACAAGATTGTCAATAACTGTAACATTGGCCTGTGATGTACTAAAGTTACCTTCAGTATCTGTAACTGTTAAAGTGACTACTTGGTTTCCGACAGCAGAACAGTTGAATACATTTGGGCTAACAGACATCGAATCTATAGCACAATTATCGCTTGACCCGTTATTTATGTCAACTGATGAAATTGAAGCTTGCCCATTTACATCCAGAAAAACTGCAAAGTCTTGTGCAATAGCTACCGGCGGAGTGTTATCAGCCTGTGCAATGGCTTCGGCACGACTTCCAGTACATAAACTGGCCAGAGCGTATTCTCCTGAAATATTCATTACATGGTGTACATTTGGGAAGCCTGATCCCACATTAACAAGATTTGTAGGCTGTGTAATTCCACAATCTGGAGCTGAAAAATAGGAAGGATCAGATTGTCCATTTCCATTTGATCCCATGTAGAAGAGTGAAGTTCCATTGTTAGGGGTAAAAACTTCCATTACTATAATAGTTCCAGCAGGTACCGTTGTTGAAATTGGAACATTTACAATTGAATTATTGTTAGCAGGAGATACATTAACATTTGTTGATATGAGTTGGGTTAAGTTTCCTGTATTAAAAGTGCCATTAAGAGAATGAAGTCTTACTGTGAGTGTAAAATTATTGTTTACAGACTGAACTCCAAATTGTAATTGATTAATATTAAATTCTCCATTAATTCCAAAATCATTTTCCAAATCAAACACTCTCCAATAGCTAGTTGTTCGATGAAAACCAGATCCACCTCCACAAGAAACACTTCCAGTACCTATATTTTGAGAGTTTGAATGTGTAACAGTAGCAGCAGTTGGAACCGGGTCTAAAACCTCTTCAGCAAAGACACTGGTAGTTCCGGCCGGATTGAAGGTGTAGGATGGTCCTGTAAATAGAAGTGTTCCGCCGGATGCGGCATCATACCATTCAATGGTGTTTCCGGGGTCATTTGGTGTGGCTGTTAAGGTAACACTGTCACCACTACAAAATGTATCGGTTGTTACTGAGGGTGCATCGGGCGCTTCTGTTACATTGATAATACTATTTGCTGTACCTCCACAAATGCTTGTATATGTTACTGTATGGTTTCCAACTCCTGCAACATTGGGATCAAAAGTGTATGTAGATCCATTACCATTATCTGTCACACCCGGACCTGAATATGTTCCGCCACCAGGCGAACCACCTGTTAAACTCGATTGAACACCTTCAGTTACACAAAATGATTCTGAAGCTGCGAATGTTGTGGGTGGTAAGTCAAATGCTTGTATATTGTCTGAATTACTCCCCGATGTTCCTTGAGAGGCGCTAAAGCCTAATCCTCTTTTTGCAAAAGCATTCCAGATAATACATTGGTTGGCTCCACCATAAAGGGCTATATCTGCTGCAAGGATGGCATCTCTTCCGTCAACAAATCCTGGAGAACAAGGTTGCATTTTAAGACCTTCAGTTACAAGCATCATGGAAATATTATTTCCTCCTGTGCCATTGTAAAAATCTGTATCAAATCCATATTGGTCGATGAGACCCCATGTCATTTCCCAAAGCATAACGGCCCAAACTGAGCCTACCCCATGAGGAGCAACTGCAGTTTGCGTTCTGTTATATGTATGTGAATTTACCGCCATATTTGTACTATAGGGAAACTCTCTGATTCCGGGACCATTTCCGGCTTGGCCAACTAGCCATGTACCTATTCCTCTGGCGTCAGTTCCTTGATCACCGGGTTTCATAGTTAATAACAACGCATAGTAATCACTCCAGCCTTCACCCATTTGTTCTGGTGTGCTAACGGTACTAAGACATCCTGAGTTAAACCTTCCACCTGTTAATCGTGTAGAAATACCGTGGCCATATTCATGGATAATTACCCCATTATCTAAATCACCATCTCTTGAGTTACAAACATACATTTGCATTCTGGGTAAGCTTCCGTCTCCTGGTGTAGCAAAATTTGCATTACAGGTTCCACCACCATCTTGCGCTTCAGCTCTCACATAATCATTTCCTGAACCACCATTACCATAATTGTTTTGTTGAAAATTTCCACTGGCTTCATTAAAACCATATTGATAAATTACATCATGAGTAATATTACTCCAATAAAATAAATTAGTAATTGCTGCAGGCAATGATCTATTTCCGGCAGACCAAGTAGTGTTGATAGGGAAATCAAAATTTAAGCTAGCACCTCCTTCTGCATATGTGCCCGGTGAATTACTACCGTTGATGTCGTCGTAAGCCCTTACGTTATTTCCACGGGTATTGGTGTGTTCTACACCCGTGGAACCATTGGTGTCATGCCACCCAAACGGGGAAGCTGTTAAGTTTTCAACACCGGTGACAAGAGTTCTGTTTCCGTGATTCGGACTTTCAACAGGCATTGCATACACTCTGTAACTACCACCCAACAGAGCAGCATTTTCCTCAGTGGTTTCTTCCATTGTATCTACATCTGCATAGTAGTCTGATTGATTGTTAACTTCAGGGTGATCAAGACTATGGTCGTGATTTTCATGTGATTCTTGAGTATCTGTGTGATTTGTTTCGCAAACATGTTCAATAGCACAGTGAGACTGCCAGTCAATTTTATCAATAACTTCACCTGTTTGAGCATCTACTTTATAGTTGAAATAGTTTCTGCCTTGAACATCATCGATTGCTAAACTCCAGACCAACACAACATCTCCTTGTTTGTTTTGTTGATACATTAGCTTAACGGGAATATCGGTGCTTGAAATTCCTCCTTTACTAATAATGTATTCTTGTTTTTTAACATCAATAATATCAAGAACTTTCAAATTTTCAGTAATGCGATATTTTGAATGACCAGCTGCAGCTGCAACTGCTTGAAGTGGGGTTATTGAAGGTGATTTTCCTCCTTTTACTTTGTTTGAAACATCACTAATAAAATTATTATTTTTACTTACAACCTCACCGGTCGAAGCAATATGAATACTTGCTTCAGCACCATATATTTCAATATCGTTGACTGTCTGTCTGTAATATATGTGATGTACTCCACTGGTACTACTTACGTGCTCACTGGTGATTATCCAGTTTGAGACATCTTCTTTTTTGAGATTTTTACTGCTCTGAGTCTGAAGTTTAGTAATTAATGAATTGTGATAAGCATCAATTTTTTTTGTTGCCTCTTTAAAATTTTGTGCGTTAGTTATTTGAGTTGCAAATAACAAACACATTACATAGGGTATAATGTATTTGTAATTCATAAGTTTGGGGTTGTGTTAATTAATTAATTTTATCTTAATGGGTTATTATTAAATTTTATTTTATCTGTGAACTATAACTTGAAACCTGTCATGGGCTGTTTGACCAAAGGTAATTTGATATCCAAAGCCTCCTCCATTTCCTGCAAATGTAAGACCTTTTAAAAGTAAAGTATGAGTTCCGGCAGGAAGTTGAATATACCCACTACCGGACAAATAATAATATCCTGCTGCATATGTTCCTCCAGGTTCTGAAGGATTGTTGGTATATGTTCCAGAATCATAGGCTATGTGAGTAGTATCACCATTGACCTCAACCCAAGACCTGTATAGTCTTGAAGCGCCATCAACAACAGGAGTGGTGCCGTCATCCATAGTAATTTGTATACTCATTTGATAATTAACATGAACCAATGATTCTTGTGTTAGATTGATTGTTGTGTTATAAAGATCAGTAATCACACCACTTCCGGTGGCTGATGTCACCGCGATACCGGGACTTGGAATGAAATCTACAGCTTGAACAGGCATGAAGTTTAGAATTAAAGGGGGCTGCAAAGTCAAATCCCCATCATTGTTTACATATACAGGTGCAGGATCTGAAACTACATTGTGTGCGTTATTAGCATTGCTTAATTCATCTATTCTGAGCGTGTTTCCGTTGCCCGCAATATGCAATTCTGTTTGGGGAGTATTTGTGTTTATTCCAACCCTGTTAGTGCCACCATCAACAAATAGCATGTTTTGGTTTCCTGTAGAT
>NZ_CAXBAN010000232.1:0-4318 GCF_963973675.1 uncultured Planktosalinus sp.
AAAAGCTTTAAAAGTAGGTGAGGTATCATCAGTGCCATTATCACCATCATTCATGTAGGCGCTTTTTATCAGTTCTAATTGCTCTTGTGCTTTTTGAATTTTATCTACTATAATTGTTCTAAACTCTTCTAGCTCAGCGTCGCTGTAACGTGTTTTTGTGTCTTCGCTCATGTTCTTTATACTTTTTTTATTACCAATTTGGTTTCTATATCGTCAAATTTTATATCAACCCCTTGTTGAAGTTGATCAGCTAATTGAAGTGAATCTGCAAGGGTTTCAGTTTTGATATAAGTCGCATTGTTTTTAATAGCGTTACTTATCAAATCACTTTTTTGAATTGAAATTTCAATTTTATCTGTCACTTCAAACCCTGAATCTTTCCTGAGGTTTTGAATGCGGTTTACAAGTTCTCTGGCAATACCTTCATTTCGCAACTCATCTGAAATTGTAATATCTAAAGCAACTGTTATAGCTCCACTATTTGCTACCAGCCAACCTTCAATATCCTGAGAACTTATTTCAACTTCAAGGCTCTGCAAAGTAATACTTTTTCCGTTAATTTCTATGTATATTTCACCATGTTGTTCAATTTCTTTTATCTGATTTTGGGTGAAATTTATTATCGCATCTGCCACTACTTTCATCTCCTTGCCAAATCTGGGGCCAAGGACTTTAAAATTGGGTTTTATTTGTTTAACCAAAATACCTGATCCCTCGTCAATCAAATCAATTTCTTTGACATTCACTTCAGATTTTATTAAGTCGGCTACTGCTAAAATTTCTTCCCGTTGTGCTTTATTCAATACCGGAATCATAATTTTTTGGAGTGGCTGTCGCACCTTGATTTTCTCCTTTTGACGTAAGGATAATACCAATGAGGAAATGGTTTGGGCTTTTTGCATTTTGCTTTCTAGTGATTTATCAATGTAAGAAGCATCAAACGTTGGAAAATCTGCTAAATGTACTGAACTTGCAGCATCCTTTTTAACAACCGAAGCAGTCAAATCCTTATACAATCTGTCCATAAAAAACGGAGCTACAGGAGCACTCAATTGAGCAATATTCACCAAACAAGTGTAAAGAGTTTGGTAAGCAGAAATCTTATCCCTTCCATAATCCCCTTTCCAGTAACGTCTTCTGCTTAATCTCACAAACCAGTTACTCAGGTTTTCCTGAACAAAATCTGAAATCGCTCTTGTGGCTTTTGTAGGCTCATAATCGTTATAATAAGTATTCACTTTTTCAATCAAAGTATGTAATTCTGAAAGAATCCAGCGGTCAATCTCAGGGCGTTCATTCAATGGTATTTCTGCTTCAGAATAATCAAACTTATCCAGATTGGCATATAAACTAAAAAAGCTATACGTGTTATAAAGCGTTCCAAAAAATTTGCGGCGTACCTCAGCAATCCCTTCTATGTCAAATTTAAGATTATCCCACGGATTGGCATTACTAATCATATACCAGCGTGTAGCATCTGGGCCATAAGTAGCAATCGTTTCAAAAGGATCAACGGCATTACCTAATCGTTTGGACATTTTTTGACCGTTTTTATCTAGAACGAGACCGTTTGAAACTACGTTTTTATAAGCCACATCGTCAAATGTCATTGTAGCAATGGCGTGCAGTGTATAAAACCAACCACGAGTTTGGTCAACACCTTCAGCAATAAAGTCAGCTTTTCGCCAGGTCTTTTCAACTTTTTCCTTGTTTTCAAACGGATAATGCCATTGTGCATATGGCATACTGCCCGAGTCAAACCAAACGTCAATCAAATCACTTTCACGCTTCATTGGTCTTCCGCTTTCGGAAACCAAAATGACCTCATCAACATAGTTTTTATGCAGATCAATGTTTTCGTAGTTTTCTTCAGATAAATCACCGGACACAAACTTTGGAAAAATGTCTTTCTCCATTACACCTGCAGTGATGGCTTTTTGGATTTCGCTTTTTAATTCCTCAGTTGAACCGATAACTTTTTCTTCTTTACCGTCATCAGTCCGCCAAATAGGCAACGGAATTCCCCAATAGCGAGAACGCGAAAGGTTCCAATCGTTAGCATTGGCAAGCCAGTTACCAAATCGACCTTCACCGGTTGATTTTGGCTTCCAGTTAATACCTAGGTTCAAATCGTGCATACGGTCTTTAAAGTCGGTTACTTTGATAAACCAGGAGTCTAATGGATAGTATAAAATGGGTTTATCTGTGCGCCAGCAATTTGGGTAACTGTGTACATATTTTTCAACTTTAAACGCTTTGTTTTCTTCCTTAAGCTTAATAGCGATTTCCACATCCACCGATTTTTCAGGTGCAAGGCCATCATCATAATACTCGTTTTTAACAAATTTTCCGGCAAGTTCGGCCATCTCAGGTCTGAATTTTCCTTGTAAATCGACTAAAGGAACCAGATTTCCATTGTCATCTTTTACCAATAATGGCGGTACTTCAGGCTCGGCTTGTTTGGCAACCAAGGCATCATCTGCACCAAAAGTGGGTGCTGTGTGAACGATACCTGTTCCATCTTCAGTAGTGACAAAATCACCCAGAATTACGCGGAAAGCATTTTCAGGGTTGTTGTGAGGTAAAGCATAAGGCATTAATTGCTCATAGCGAATGCCTTCCAGGTCTTTTCCTTTACAATTGGCTGCAATAAAGAAGGGTATTTTTTTATCACCGGCCTTGTAATCATTTAATTTGCCTTCGGTCTCAGCAAGTTGAAATTTTTTATCAAATTGCTTATTTATCAAGGCTTTTGCCAGCACTACATTGATGGGCTCAAAAGTGTATTGGTTGAAGGTTTTCACCAATACATAATCTATTTTTGACCCAACAGTCAATGCGGTATTACTTGGAAGCGTCCAGGGAGTTGTGGTCCAGGCAAGGAAATGAATATCTCCAAAGCCTTGAAGAACCTGAGGCAAAGTGTTGTTTAATGCTTTAAATTGCGCCACCACCGTAGTATCGGTTACATCCTGATAGGTGCCGGGCTGGTTCAACTCATGTGAACTTAAACCCGTACCTGCTTTTGGGGAATAAGGCTGAATGGTGTAGCCTTTGTATAATAAATCTTTATTGTAAATCTGTTTGAGCAACCACCATACTGACTCCATGTACTTGGATTTGTAAGTGATATACGGGTCATCCATATCGACCCAGTAGCCCATTTTTTCTGTGAGGTCATTCCACACATCGGTGTAACGCATTACGGCTTTTTTACAAGCGGCATTGTAGTCTTCAACGCTTATTTTTTTACCGATATCTTCTTTGGTGATGCCGAGTTCCTTTTCAACCCCCAGTTCGATGGGAAGACCGTGGGTATCCCAACCTGCTTTGCGTTGTACTTGAAAACCTTTTTGGGTTTTGTAGCGGCAAAATATGTCCTTAATGGTGCGTGCCATTACATGGTGAATACCCGGCAAACCGTTTGCAGACGGTGGTCCTTCAAAAAAGATAAACGGCTCGTTTCCTTCACGGGTAGAAATACTCTTTTGAAAAATGTTTTCCTGTTTCCAAAAATCCAATACTTCATCAGCTACTTTGGCCAAGTCAAGTCCTTTATATTCAGGAAATTTTTTGCTCATTTTATATGCTTTTTTATAAGGCTGCGAAAATACAAAAAATTAAAAAGCCTAGACGATAAAACTCTTATAATGTGTTACATATTACTACTAATAATCAAAAAAAAATCAAAACTTTAAGAAAATTTTAATACCTTAGTAATGTTCATTTTTCTAGCAAGTCAAAACCCAACCGTCATGAAAAAATCACAATTATTTAGTTTACAGCACCTTAACCCCCCCCCCATTAAATTATTTACATATTATCATTTTATGTATTTTGACTATTAATGGATCTATTTTAACTGCCCAAGAACCGTTTGATGATTTTTGTGGTACACCTCTATCTGAAACCCCTGATGAACCGGGTGTTTATTCTAAGTCTGTTGACCCAGCCTATTTAAATAGCTTTGAACCAGTTTCTTTTAATATTTTCTTTTGGGGAATTGCTGATGATGAGTTAAA
This sequence comes from uncultured Planktosalinus sp., assembly GCF_963973675.1. Lineage (NCBI taxonomy): Bacteria > Pseudomonadati > Bacteroidota > Flavobacteriia > Flavobacteriales > Flavobacteriaceae > Planktosalinus > uncultured Planktosalinus sp. The sequence goes on from NZ_CAXBAN010000232.1 coordinate 4,023, forward strand.
ACTCTATTGGGCAAATCAAATACACAACTACTTTGGGATTTACACTGGAATGGAACTTTATTTGTTAATGGTATTTTAATGGGTGATCAAATAACCACTTTAAATGTCCCGATTATTCAACCCGGTGAAGAAATCATTTTAGAAGCTGAATGGTTGGTTCCAGATCCTGAAGATTATATAGGCATAAATGTAAATCCATGGCATTTTTGTTTATTGGCACGCATAGAATCTGAAAACGACCCAATGAATATACCGGAAGTTGAATTTTTACCTCATAATGTGAGGAATAACAACAA
>NZ_CAXBAN010000233.1:0-4306 GCF_963973675.1 uncultured Planktosalinus sp.
TGCACGCTCAAAAAGAAGCCCTTTTTATGACTAAGATTAAAAACATTGCGATTATTGCTCACGTTGACCACGGTAAGACTACATTGGTTGACAAAATTATGTATCACTGTAACCTCTTTCGCAGCAACGAAAACACCGGTGATCTCATTCTTGACAATAATGATTTAGAACGTGAACGTGGTATCACCATCACTTCAAAAAATGTCTCTGTTGTTTACAAAGACAAAAAAATTAATATCATTGATACTCCCGGTCACGCCGATTTTGGAGGTGAAGTAGAACGTGTTCTGAATATGGCAGATGGTGTTTTACTTTTAGTAGATGCTTTTGAAGGTCCTATGCCTCAAACACGTTTTGTATTGCAAAAGGCACTTGATTTAGGTTTGAAACCGTGTGTAGTTATCAATAAAGTAGATAAAGAAAACTGTACCCCTGATGAGGTACACGAAGCTGTTTTTGATTTGATGTTTGAACTGGGTGCAGAAGAATGGCAATTGGACTTCCCTTCAGTGTATGGTTCGGCTAAAAACAACTGGATGAGTGAAGACTGGAAAAAACCAACTCAAAACATTGAGCCATTACTCGATATGGTTATTGAGCACATTCCATCCCCAAAAATTGAAGAAGGAACTGTCCAGATGCTAATCACTTCACTGGATTTCTCTTCATTTACCGGAAGAATCGCTATTGGCCGTCTGCAACGAGGTACTTTAAAAGAAGGAATGCCCATATCACTCGTTAAGAGAGACGGAAGTAAAGTTAAAACAAGAATAAAAGAATTACACACCTTTGAAGGTCTGGGAAGAAAAAAAGTAACCGAAGTTTTTGCAGGTGATATTTGTGCCCTTGTTGGACTTGAAGGTTTTGATATTGGTGATACCGTAGCCGATTTTGAAAATCCGGAGGGATTAAAAACCATTGCTATTGATGAACCCACAATGAGTATGTTGTTTACCATTAACGACTCTCCCTTCTTTGGAAAAGACGGGAAGTTTGTGACATCAAGACACATCAAGGAGCGTTTGGAACGCGAATTGGAAAAGAACTTAGCGCTGCGCATGCAACCCACAGACAGTGCCGATAAGTTTATGGTTTTTGGCCGTGGGGTTTTACACTTATCCGTTTTAATAGAAACAATGCGTCGTGAGGGCTATGAAGTGCAAATTGGTCAACCACAGGTAATCATCAAAGAAATTGACGGTGTAAAATGTGAGCCTGTTGAAGAATTAACCATTGATTTACCCGAAGAAGTTTCTGGTAGGGCCATCGATATGGTAACAATCAGAAAAGGCGAAATGTTAAGTATGGAAGGCAAAGGCGAGCGTATGATTTGTAAGTTCCAGATACCCTCGAGAGGCATTATCGGATTGAGAAACCAGTTGTTAACTGCCACTGCAGGTGAAGCCATTATGACACATCGCTTTTTAGAATACCAACCGTTTAAGGGTGGTATTCCGGAGCGTCAAAACGGTTCGTTGATTTCAATGGAAAATGGAAAAGCAATTCCTTATTCTATTGACAAATTACAGGACCGTGGAAAATTCTTTGTTGACCCGGGTGAAGAAATCTATGAAGGTCAGGTGATTGGTGAAAATTCGCGTGGTGATGATATGGTCGTAAATATTACCAAAACCAAAAAGCTTTCAAACGTTCGTTCTTCCGGAGCAGACGATAAGGCAAAAATAGTGCCTGCGGTAAAATTTTCACTGGAAGAAGCCTTAGAATATATTCAGAAGGATGAATATGTTGAGGTAACCCCAAAAAATCTCAGGCTACGAAAAGTTTACCTGAAAGAAGTAGATCGCAAGCGATTTAAAATAGAATAAACTTTAAAAACTAATTCAAACACCTTTTTTGTATGAATACACTAAAGGTGTTTTTTTATATTTTTATGGAAAACGATTTTTTTTCAATTACAGAACTTATAGGGTATCTTGCCTCATTATTGTTAATCGTTTCTTTTTTAATGCGTAATATCAAGACGCTTCGTCTGATCAATTCACTGGGATGTATTGCGTTTATTATTTATGGTTTTATGCTACAGATCTCCTGGCCCATAATTATTACTAATGCCTTTATTGTAGGGACAAACATTTATTACTTGTTTATTAAAAGGGCAGTTTAAAAAAACGAAGTTTAAATTTTTTAAGTAGCTTTCAAATACGTTTTTCAAAAACCTAATTTTCATTTCTTTTCTTTCTTCACATACTTTAGCACCAGAAAATTCTGAGGATTAATCCCCAGTCCTGAAATAGTATTCCTTACAAACCGCACCGCTTCATCATAAAAAAGGGGCACTATGGGTGCGTCTTGAATCATTATGGAATCCATTTGTTTATAAATTTTTTTGCGTTGGCTGATGTCTACCAATTTGTTTGAATATTCATACAAACTGTCATAAGTTTTATTTTGGTAAAACGTGTAATTAGGTCCTGAAGGGGTGTGATTGGGACTGTAAAACAGTGAAAGGTAACTTTCAGCATCCGGATAATCGGCAATCCAGCTGGAGCGAAAGGCATCCAAAGAACCGTCAGCACGTGCTTGTCTGATTGCTGAAGACGGCATTACATCTATTGTGGTTTGTATTCCAATTTTTTCAAACTCTCGCTGTAGGTATTCAAAAATATCTTGATAATTGCTGTCAGTGGTAAGAACCAGACTTGGATTTTGGTCGCCGGTTTCTTTTTTGTATTCTTCAAGTAATTGGGAGGCTTTTTCCGGATTGTAGCTGTAGCCTTCAATGTCATCATTTCCGGGTAGTCCTTTGGGTATGATTCCGTTGGTACCCACTGAGCCAATTCCATTTCTCAGGTAAGTGATGATTGCATTTCGGTCAAAACTATAGTTTAGGGCCTTTCTGAAAAGTGGTGATTGCAGCGCCTTGTTTTTATCTGATTTATTTTGAAGAGCGATAAATTCAGTATTCAGGTATGGGCCTTTTATCATATAAACATCATTGTTGTAAGTAGGTTTCAATGTTCCATTTGAAGTCAACAATTCATCTTTATAGGAAGCATCCAAGCCGGAAATAAAATCCAGCTTACCCTGGGCAAATTGTAAAAACTCACTTTGTTTGTCGGGCAAAAATGTAATTGCCACAGCTTCCAGGTAGGGCAGTGGATTCCCATCTTTATCAGTTTCAAAATAGGCAGTGTTTTTTCTTAATACCAGTTTAATGTTTTCTTCCCAGAGTTTGAAGTAAAACGGCCCGGTTCCAATGGGATTTGACCGAAAATTGTTTCCATAATGTTCTACCACTTCTTTTGGAACCACAGAGCAATACCGCATAGCCAACAAGCCCATGAACGGGGGAAAGGAATGTTTAAGCTGAATTTCAAAAACCGTGTCATTGACCGCATAGTAGTTTTCAACATTTTGTAATACCCAGCTTCCGGGTGATGCAACACTCGGGTCTTTTAGGCGGTCGAAGCTATACACAAAATCGTTTGCTATGACTCTTCGGGTTGAATCTTTTCCAAGCAATTTGTGTTTGTGAAACCAAACATCAGTGTTCAGGTAGAATGTATAGGTGCGGGTAGAGTCGTTGATTTCCCATCGTTTGGCGATATCCGGTTGGATATTAAGACTGTCATCGAGTTGTACCAGGCCATTGAATAATTGATTGGTAGCCCAAATGTTTGAAGCATTTCGTGCAAATGCAGGGTCTAAGGATGCAATGTTTTGATGCTCATTGTACCTAAAGACCAGGTGGTCTTTGTTTTTATTGCCCGACTCTTTACAAGAAATATTAAAAAAACTAAGACTTATGACTATCATAAACGATAAAAAACTATAATTAATTCTCATAAGCCTGTCTTCTTAAGTGGGTTGTCAGTTATTGTATCTCTGAAAAAATCCGTATTTTTGCCGCCCTGCAACTTTTCAAAAATACAAGAATGAACGATAGAAAAAAAGTCGCATTTTACACTTTAGGTTGTAAATTAAATTTTTCAGAAACTTCTACGATAGCAAGAGGCTTTACTGATGAAGGTTTTGACAGGGTAGCATTTGAGGATGAGGCAGATATCTATGTAATAAATACCTGTTCTGTTACTGAAAATGCCGACAAACGCTTTAAGACCATTGTCAAAAAAACCCAGAAGGTCAATCCGGATGCTTTTGTTGCAGCCGTGGGTTGCTATGCGCAGCTCAAACCTGAAGAACTTGCATCAGTTGATGGGGTGGATTTGGTGTTAGGTGCCAGGGAGAAGTTTAAACTAACCGATTACCTCAATGATTTATCCAAAAATGATTTTGGAGAAGTGCATAGTTGTGAAATTGAAGCAACTGATTTTTATGTGGGTGC
>NZ_CAXBAN010000234.1:0-4306 GCF_963973675.1 uncultured Planktosalinus sp.
CCTTATCATTTCCTATTTCGTCCTTATTCTCTGCATGGCACTGTTGGCCGCAATAAAATTTGATATCGGTCCCATTCAGTTCCATGTGGCCGAACAGGGAATTTTCAATTTTCCATACATTTGGCATTTTAATACCTGGGTAGCTGCAATACTCAAATTATTTCTGGCTATCGTAATTGTCTCGATGATGTCAAACGAGTACAGTTACCAAACTCTCAAGCAAAATCTCATTGATGGCCTCAGCAAAAAAGAATTTGTTGTTTCAAAATTCATAACAGTACTTTTATTTGCATTTATATCAACACTGTTTGTTTTTATTGTATCAATGATACTAGGTCTTATGTTTTCTGATTTTAATGAAATAGGCATCATTTTCAGTCAAATGGAATACTTGCTGGCTTACTTTGTCAAACTTTTAGGCTTTTTCTCTTTTTGTTTGTTTTTAGGAATTCTGGTGAAACGCTCTGCTTTTGCTCTAGGCTTTTTACTGATATGGTTTATTCTGGAAAGCATTGCATTCGGACTTTTAAAGTGGCAATTTTTTAAAGGGACTGATATTGCAAATCACATTAGCCAGTTTTTTCCCTTGCAGGCCATGTCTAATTTAATTGTAGAACCTCTCTCCCGTCTTGGGGCAATTAAAACTGCCGCATCACAACTTGGTGAAGGTTTTGCGAAAAGTTATGATGTTTCCTGGAGCGCTTTTGTAATTGTTCTGGCCTGGACCTTTATTTTTAGCTGGCTTTCCTACGTAGTTTTGAAAAAAAGGGATTTGTAAAACTTGTTAAATAGCTCAAAATACCTTTAGACGAAAACGCCTAACTCAGTCTGAAATTATTAAAGTGTATTCTTGAGTTTAACTGATATTATTAAATGAGTTTATTAAAAAAAGGTATTAAATAAACTCTCCCCTCAACATTACCTGTTGTATGTGGTTACTCCCAAAGGAATAAGGTAAATAACCATAGGAAGGAATTTCTTTGGTAAAGATAAAATTGGCCACTTTTCCTTTGGCAACACTTCCATGAGTTTGAGAAAGCTCCATTGCAGCTGCTCCATTAATAGTTGCTGCATTAATAGCTTCTTCAGGAGTCATTTTCATTTTGATACAAGCGGTGGCAACCACAAAATTCATATTGCCACTGGGAGTTGATCCCGGATTGAAATCTGTTGCTAAAGCAAGAGGTAATTGTGCATCAATCAATTCGCGTGCGGGAGTGTAAGGAATACTTAAGAAATAGGAACAAGAAGGTAAAGCTACCGGTATAGTAGCTCCTTTAGTGAGCATTTCAATATCCTCAGGTAATAACACCTCTAAATGATCGACACTCAATGCGCCATGCTCAACAGCGGCTCGAATACCTCCAATTGCTGTAAACTGGTTTACGTGTATTTTTGATTTTAAACCATGCTTTTTTCCGGCTTCCATAAGCTTGATGGTTTCATCTACCGTAAAATATCCGGTTTCACAAAACACATCGATATAATCAGCCAGTTTCTGGGCTGCTATTTGAGGCAACATTTCATCAATTAATAAATCAATGTACTTGTCACGTTTTTTTCCATATTCAGCGGGAATCGCATGGGCTCCTAAAAATGTGGATTTAATCGCAACCGGATAGGTTTCTTTTAAACGCTTAATAACACGAAGCATTTTTAATTCTGATTCAATAGTCAGTCCATAACCACTTTTTATTTCAATAGCTCCGGTTCCCAGATGCATAACCTCTTCAAGACGTTCAGCACTTTGGTTATAAAGTTCTTCCTCTTCTGTTTCCTGAAGTTTTTTGGCCGAGTTTAAGATTCCACCTCCACGATTGGCGATTTCTTCATAGGTCAATCCATTGATACGGTCAACAAATTCCTGCTCACGATTACCTGCATATACAATATGGGTATGGGAATCACACCAGGCAGGTAACACATGTGAAGTAGTAGCGTCAGTTACTTTGTCATAACTGGAATCTGTGAGTGTCTTCATATCGCCAAAATCAGCAATCAATCCATTCTCAATTACTATGAATGCGTTTTTGATAGTTTGGAGTTCCTTCATCTCGCATCCTATCAAAATAGGCTTTGAAGTTATTCCAATCAATTCTTTAATGTTTTTAATTAAATGTGTCATAAGATCCTTGAAGTTCTTCTAAAACTAGTTTAACTATAAACAGTCAGCCTAGCTTTGCAAAGGTAGAAATTGAAGTGACAGAATACAATTTGAAATGAAATTATTAAAAAGGAATTATCTTTAATTTATTTCTTAAACCACTTAATTCCATAATGTCCCGTCGAGCCCTAATACAGAACCCATCCACAATCCAATGATATAAACCAGAAAACAAATAAAATAGGCTGCAAATCCACTCCAACCTGATTTCTGACGAAGTGGTTTCATAATTGAGAAAAAAGCTCCCCCAGCTGAACCTGCCAGAGAAATAATAAGCAACGGTCTTACTTTCCAATAAGCTGACCATTCTGGCTTTGGTTCATTCACTCCGGAAAGTAAGAGAACCATTAAAACTAAAGCAATAAGGGCGCCAATTACAACATGCTTGATAAATGAAGCTTTATCAAAAGAAAATGGTGATGATGTGTTTGATGATTTCATAGTTTTAAAATAAAAGTACTTTGTGTTTCAAAGTAAAGGGTTAAAAAAATAGTTATTTATGTGATTTAATTAAATTTTCTAACGCATTAAGATGAGCCCCAAAAGCGTTCTTACCGGCTGCTGTAATACTGTATTTGGTGTTGGGCTTTCTATCTACAAAAGTTTTACTTACCCCAATAAATGCTTCCTTTTCAAGAGCTTTTAAATGGCTTGCCAAATTACCGTCAGTCACTTCTAAAAATTCTTTCAATGCACTAAAATCCAACGTTTCATTAACAACCAGGGCCGACATGATTCCAAGTCGGACTCTGTTTTCAAAAGCTTTGTGAAAATGGTTATTCAGTTTTTTCATCGCTCATATTTAAAATGCATATAGAGGCCATATACAATATGTAAAAAACCAAAACCAATAGACCAAAATAATAGTCCGTAGCCAATAAAATAAAGCGCCAAAAGACCTAAAATAATTTCAATAATTCCAAAATATTTGACCTCTTCAAAAGTAAATTTCCCGGCATTGAATAATGCCAATCCATAAAAAATAAGGGTTACAGGTGCAATGAGACCAACCAGGCCTTTTGAAAAAATTATTAATACAAAAAAACCTCCGGTTACTAAAGGTATTGCTAAATTGACAACCAGTCGTCGGGCGACAGGGTTCCATAATTGCTCACCTTTTGATCGGGCGCGTTTCCATGATAAAAATATCGCTGTACTAAGTGCCAAGACAAGAACAACCAATGCCAATAGAAAAAAAGCTTGCGCGTTATCAATAAGTTGCTCAGAGTCTAAAATACTATAAAACCCTTCCCCTGAAATATAATACATCTTGAAAGCCCAATAGGCACCTGCAAGTGCATACAGCCCGGCCATTATACCTGACTACCCTGTTAAAGATAAAAACCTGGTGGATCGTTCCATGATTGAACGAATTTGTGAAATATCCTGTTTGTAATCTTCTTCTGTTTTCATATAAAGTACTTTGCATTTCAAAGCTAATAATAATTTTTAAAACTTTACTGCTTTTTGAATATTTATTTTATATGAGATTTAAGTTTCCTTAATTACTTCTCAATTAGAATTTTAAAGTCAAAAAAAGTGATATCCCCATTATAACAAAATTTAAGAATGAATTATAGAAGTAAGAGTGTCAGTCTTTAAAAGAGTCAATTGTTCTACTTTACAAACCGGAACTTGAATCAATTAATCCTCAACTATGAAAAGACTATTTATTAAATCTGTTTTATATATCAACCAAAACCTATATCTTTAAAAAGAAATATTAAAACAAGTAATTATGGTAAAGTCAAAATATCAACCCGTTTTAGATTTAGGTGAAAAACTTCATGTACAAGACGGCGATGTAAAAGAAGAAAATGGCGTGCTAAAAATATGGGGCACAACCAAAAACCAATATGAAAAAAACCTTTTGTGGGATGAAATTAAGCGCATTGGTGGTGAAAACCCTTCAGATATTATGGCAGATATCAAAGTAGCTGATACGTCTGTTTATGCCACTCACGAAGTGAAAAGTGGTGAATCACTCTCAAAAATTGCCAAACATTATTATGGTAGTGCTAATAAATACAATGTCATCTTTCAAGCCAATACAGACCAACTTAAAAACCCCGATTTAATCCATCCGGGGCAAGTGTTGAAAATACCAAACCCTTAATTTAATTCTCACCACATTAATTATCA
>NZ_CAXBAN010000235.1:0-4285 GCF_963973675.1 uncultured Planktosalinus sp.
GAAGAGTGTGATTTTGTTGCTATTCTTGAACTTGCTACCCAACCATTAGCAAAAAGAAGAAATGCAATAATCATCAGCACATTTATCTTAAAATGAATGCTTAAAGCAATCAGGAACATTGTAACTCCTGATACCCCTAAGGTGTGTAAACTCACTTTAAACTTAAACAATACCAACATAAACGCAGTAATTGTAGAAATGAGAACTGCCACAAAGAAGAAATACAGCTCCGGATATTGATTTGGGTTAAAAACAACTCGAATGATTAAAACAAACAAAAGGCATTGAACCATTAATGGGTATTTGCGTTCCATCACTTTATTTAAGTGAACTGAATTTATAATACGCGTGTTCTTCAATAAAAAAATTAATAGTAACGGAATCAAAAAAGTGAGTATAAATACTACGATTAGCTTTGAGTAGACCAGTTCAGGGATTATAAACCTGGGAGTTACAAAAAAATATAAAAGCACTCCTAAAAGTGGCATCAATAACGGATGAAAAAGCCAGGCTGCTATTTTAAAAAACAAATTCATTATAACTCTTTACGCATACGAGCAACCGGAAGGTCGAGTTGTTCCCGGTATTTAGCTACGGTCCTCCTGGCTATAGGATAGCCTTTATCTTTTAAAATTTTAGCTAATTTATCATCAGTTAATGGTTTGCGCTTGTCTTCTTCATTGATAGTGATTTCCAGAATTTTTTTAATTTCTCTAGTTGAAACATCTTCACCTTGATCGTTTTTCATTGATTCTGAGAAAAATTCTTTAATAAGCTTAGTGCCATAAGGTGTGTCAACATATTTACTATTTGCCACTCTGGAAACAGTTGATACATCCATATTGATTTCATCAGCAATATCTTTTAAAATCATGGGGCGTAATTTTCGTTCGTCACCGGTTAAAAAATATTCTTCTTGATAATGCATTATGGCATTCATAGTGACAAACAGGGTTTGCTGGCGTTGTTTAATTGCGTCAATAAACCATTTTGCGGCATCGAGTTTTTGCTTGATGAATTGCACAGCATCCTTTTGTGATTTGGACTTTTCAGATGATTCTTTATAACCCTTTAGCATATTAGTATACTCTCTTGAAACATGCAATTCCGGAGCATTTCTGCCATTAAGGGTCAACTCAAGATTGCCATCTGAAATTCTAATGGCAAAGTCTGGTATGATGTGTTCAACAATCTTGTTGTTGCCTGAATAGGTTCCCCCTGGTTTTGGGTTTAAATGTTCAATTTCATTGATAGCCGAACGCAACTCATCTTCTGAGATTTCAAATTTTTGTAAAAGTTTGTTGTAATGCTTTTTGCTAAAGGCTTCAAAAGCTTCATCCAAAATTCTGTAAGCTAAACTTACAGAAGCTGTAGGGGTTTTTCTTTCAAGTTGCAGTATAAGACATTCTTGTAAATTCCGGGCACCTACCCCTGCAGGATCAAGCTCCTGAACAATGTGCAATACCTTTTCAATAGTTACTTCGGTGGTAAAAACATTTTGGGTAAATGCCAAATCGTCCATAATATCTTGTACAGGGCGTCTTATATAACCACTTTCATCAATACTTCCTACTAAAAATTTGGCTATTTCACCCTCTTCTTCAGTAAGGTGAAAAGTGTTTAACTGTGTTTGAAGAAATTCATTAAATGAAGTGCCTGAAGCATAGGGTACTTGCTTGTCTTCGTCATCTGCACTATAGTTGTTTGCTTGATATTTGTAGTCGGGCACATCATCATCACTTAAATATTCATCAATATTGATGTCTTCTGTATCAATATGTTCATTATCATCTTCAAATTCTTCGTTACTGAAGTTATCATCAAACTCTTCTTGTTCCTCTTTTCCTCCTTCTAGTGCCGGATTGTCGACCATTTCCTGAGCGATTCGTTGTTCAAACTGTTGTGTTGGCAACTGGATAAGCTTCATCAACTGAATTTGTTGAGGAGACAGCTTTTGTGAAAGTTTGAATTGTAAGTGTTGCTTCAGCATTTGTTTACTTCTGTTACAAATATTAAATTACGTATATATTGTAATATTTGCAAGTATAATTATTGATTTAAACGTGATGGGGGATGTGTTTATTCTGTAAAAAATAAAAAATAACTCCACCAACAATATACAGGCAAACGTCAATTAAATCGGCTGTGTAACGCGGGTTTACAGTTGGTAAATACCATTCAAAAAATAGGATGTAATAGAGCGTGACACTTGCTATTACAAAGATAGGAATTGTTATGCGATTGTTGCTCTTAATTTTTTGTAAAACTATAAGACAGCTCGTCAATACAAGTGGCATACATAGTAAATTATTGACATAATTGTTGATAATAGCCGGTAAACCAATTCCGGTTACCTGACAAGTATAGATAGTCAATGAAATCAATAAAGCTACCTGTATAAAAATATTTTTAAGAAAAATCATGCGGCTATAGCGGCAAATAGCCATGCGATAAAAGCTCCAATGGCCATAACAACAAACCAAATGCCATAAATGAATTGAAAAAATAAACGAATGAAAATGTTCTTATGAGTCCTGTTTCGTTCAATAAAAAGCCCAAATTTACTTTTTTGAGCGGCTTTTTCTTTTTCTTCAGCAGCTCGTTTTTGATTTTCTAATGAGCGCTTAAGTTTAGGATTAATAAGCGTTCCACATTTTATACAGTAATCGCTATTGGTATTGAAAAAGCCACATTTAGGGCACTTTATTTTATTTTTAAATGTCAATATTTTTTGGGTTGCTAAAACTCTGCATTGAGAGGAGTTCTTGGGTAAGGGATAACATCTCTTATGTTTGTCATACCGGTTACAAACAACACCAACCGTTCAAAACCTAAACCAAAACCACTGTGTACAGCTGTGCCAAATTTTCTGGTTTCAAGGTACCACCAAAGTTCATTTTCGTCAATTCCCAATTCAGCTATTTTTTGTTTAAGTACATCATATCGTTCTTCACGCTGTGAGCCTCCAACAATTTCACCAATACCGGGAAATAGAATATCCATTGCTCTTACCGTTTTTTTATCCTCGTTTAAGCGCATGTAAAAGGCCTTAATTTTTGCGGGATAGTCAAATAAAATTACAGGACACTTAAAATGTTTCTCAACGAGGAAGCGTTCATGTTCGCTTTGTAAATCGGCACCCCATTCTTCAATAAGATACTTGAATTTCTTTTTCTTGTTGGGTTTTGAGTCTTTTAAAATCTCAATTGCTTCTGTATAACTAACGCGTTTAAAATTGTTTTCAAGTATGAATTGAAGTTTTTCCAGAAGAGGCATCGGGCTGCGTTCAGCTTCTGGTTTTGTTTTGTCTTCCTGCTGTTGGCGCTGTTCAAGAAAATCGAGGTCATCTTTACAGTTTTCAATTATATAATTGATGACATATTTAATAAAGTCTTCAGCTAAGTCCATATTGGCCGCCAAATCGTTAAAGGCGACCTCAGGTTCAATCATCCAGAACTCGGCTAGATGTCTTGAGGTGTTTGAGTTTTCTGCCCTGAAAGTAGGCCCAAAAGTATAAACCTGACCAAGCCCCATAGCATAAGTCTCAGCTTCAAGTTGACCGCTTACTGTAAGATTTGTCTCTTTTCCAAAAAAATCTTCTTTGAAGTTGATACTTCCGTCTTCATTTTTTGGAGGATTTTCCAGGTCTAAATTACTTACACGAAACATTTCACCTGCGCCTTCAGCATCACTTCCGGTAATGATAGGTGTATGTACATGGTAAAACCCGTTTTTATGAAAATACTCATGGACGGCAAACGACAATTTAGATCGCACCCTCATAATTGCTCCAAACGTATTGGTTCTCACTCTTAAGTGAGCTTGCTCTCTAAGTTTTTCAAGGCTGTGCCTTTTAGGTGATAGTATGGTAAGCTTCACTTCTTCTGTATCTGCATCACCCAATATTTCAAGTTTACTTACTTGAATTTCTACGTTTTGACCCTGTCCCTGGCTCTCTGTCAAATGACCGGTAACCGAAATGGCTGCCCCTACAGTGACACGTTTTAACAAAGCTTCGTCAAATTTTTCAAAATCTACGACACACTGTAAATTATGAATTGTTGAACCATCATTCAAGGCAATAAATCGGTTACTTCTAAAGCTTCTTACCCAGCCCTTTACATTCATCTCAATCAATGAAGGTTCTGAATTCAATAACTCAAGTACTTTTTTATGTTGATGCATAGTGTGTTGATTTTATATCGCAAAGATAATTTTTAGTTGATAAGCCTACAAGTATATATTCCCGAAAGTAATAGAATAGAAACTTATTTTTCATCCTCAT
>NZ_CAXBAN010000236.1:0-4284 GCF_963973675.1 uncultured Planktosalinus sp.
AAACAGAAGCTTTACACTGGATAATGTAAGCTTTAAGGATGCCTCAAAATATAAACTTGGCGGGTTTTATACTCCGCGATACAACTCTCTTTCCAGTTACTTTAACAAAGTAACCTACCGGGCAGGAGTAAGGTATGAAGACACCGGACTTATTGTGAACAATGAGAACATTAATGAGTTTGGCATATCTTTTGGAGTAGGATTACCGGTGGGGAGAATGTTTTCCAATTTTAACATTGGATTTGAAGTAGGAAGCCGCGGTACAAAGAATAGCGGTCTAGTTCAGGAAAACTTTTTCAATACCATTATAAGCTTATCGCTCAATGATCGCTGGTTTATAAAAACACTTTATGATTAATATATTTTATAGAAAAACAATGAAAATGAAAATCAAAGCCACTTTATTACTGTTTAGTTTATTCCTCTTAAGCAATACAACTGTAGCAAACACAAACGAAGACTGTGTTGTAACTTTAGCCTTGTTCACTGATCAAGCTAAAGTTGAAAAATACAAGGCAGCATATCCTTATTTACAAGACCTAAGAAGAGATTGTCCTGATTTTCACTTATCAATGTACCAATATGGTGAAAGACTCTACAAACACCGTATCGAAAATGCTGAAGAAGATCAGAAAATGGCAGAGTACAATGAATATAAAAAATTATACAGAGAACGTTTGCAGTATTTTCCTGCTAAAACCAAAGAAGGAGCCATGTTGTCAGATTTTGCACAGGTGATGTTTGATTACAGAATAGGAAGCGCAATGGATATGTTTAACGCTTTTGATGCTGCTTACAAAAAAGACAAGGAAAACTTTACAAGCCCAAAAGCTTTGTATACCTATTTTTCCTTAGCAGTAGATTTACAGGCTGCCGGTCAAAAAGACATCTCTGAAGTCTTTGAACTTTACGACGAATTGATTGCTAAAATTGAAGAAGAAGAAAATTCGCTGGCCTTAAAAATAACTCCCTTAATTGAAAAGCAAGATGCAGGAACCAAACTGAGTCAAAATGAAGAAAAGCTTTTAAGTGCAGGTGAAACAAACCTAAGAGCTTATTCACAGGTTAAGGGAAGTGTAAACGGTAAATTGGGAATCCTCGCAGATTGTGAAAACCTAATTCCTTTATACAATAAAGACTTTGAAGAAAAAAAATCTGACGTAAACTGGTTGCAGGCAGCTGCCGGAAGACTTTCAGCTAAAGAGTGTGAAGACCCCTTGTTCTTTAAGTTAGTGCAAGAGTTGCACAATCTGAATCCCTCATCAAGATCGGCTTATTACTTAGGTCAATTGGCTGAAGCTGATGGTAAATCCAAAGTTGCACTGGATTACTTTTTACAGTCAGCAGAACTTGAAACCAACAAAAACAAAAAAGCAGATACATACTATAAGCTCGGTGAAAACTACAGAAAATCAGGAAGCTTGAGCAATGCCAGAACCTTCTACAGAAAAGCAATTGAAGCCAAACCGTCTTATGGAAGAGCCTATTTACAAATTGCCAGTATGATTGCTTCCAGTTCCAATAACTGTGGAGACAATGTATTTGAAAGAAGAGCGGTAAACTGGCTGGCTGCAGATTTAGCCAGAACTGCAGCACGAGTGGACCCTGCAGTTGCCGGAAATGCCAATGCAGCAGCAAACAGTTATATGCAACGAGCTCCCAGCAGAAGTGATATCTTTCAGGAAGGCATGCAAGGCAAAACCATTTCTTTCGGAAAATGTTGGGTAGGCGGCAGTGTTAGAGTGCCAAATCTATAAGAATGAAATTCACACACAAAAGTTTTAAAAGCGTTATGACTGTAGTTGCAGTCATAACGCTTTTTGCTTGTGAAGATAATTACAGACAAATACAACAACTTAGCGTTTCAGACCTTGGGCCCGTGGCTGAAGGGAAGGGAGTGAATCTCAAGCATACCGATTCGGGAAAACTGGTAGCCAATTTAATTACTCCAACCTTACTCGATTTTTCAAATTATAACTATTCATTTACTGAGTTTCCCGATGGTGTGGAAGTAATTTTTTGGAATGAAAAAGGTGAAAAAAACACAGTAACCTCAGACTATGGCATTCATTTTGACCAATCTAATCTTGTTGATCTTAGGGGCAATGTGGTGCTGGTAACCAGTGACAGTGTTACTTTAAACTCAAATCAATTGTATTGGGATCAAAATAACAAATGGGTTTTTACAGACCAGCCTTACCAAATCGAATTTAAAGACGGGTCCTTTAATGAAGGCTCTGGTTTTGATTCAAGTGAGGATTTTAGTAATTTCATTTCGAGAAGAAATGTTGGAGTACAAATCGTAGATAAATCTATAAATGATGAAGAATAAAGTTTATAAAATATTTGAATATGCTTATTTAGTAATGTTTGTGCTTTCAGTGGTTGCAGTTGCCACGAGTTGGAATTCTGACAAAGATCGGGCCTATTTATTTTTGTTTTTTTCAGTAGTGTCAATATTTATGTACTTTTTTAAACGTAATTTCCGAAAAAAAATGGAAAAACGTCAACAGGAAAAATAAAATCAGCTTTCGAGCTTAAGTTTTAAACTTCAGATTATCAAAAACTTATAGAGCTAATTGCTTTTTCTTGCTCTCCAAAAAATTATTTTTATAAAATAAGTGAACTTTTGATGAATAAGTTTTTCATAAGTTGTTCAAAATTGGTATTTTCGCCCACTATTAAATATCTTCAAAGATGGCAGTATTAAATAAAATTAGACAACAGTCAGTATTCTTAATTGTAATAATTGCGCTTGCGCTCTTTTCTTTTGTTTTTATGGATGTGATTGATTCAGGTGGATTCACATCAAACAAAGAACAAAACACCATTGCAACCGTCAATGGGAATGACATTTCCAGAACAGAATTTGTCACTAAAGTTGAAAACGCACTTAGAAATATGGGAAGCAATGCTACAAGTCTTCAGGCAGCAAATGCTGTTTGGAACAGTGAGCTTCGTTCAACACTTTTAAAAGAACAATTTGAGAAACTGGGACTTCAAATAAGCGACGAACAGCTACAAAATGCCCTTGCTGAAAACCTTGCCGGTAATCCATCATTTACCAATGAAGCGGGTGTTTTTGACAACTTTAAACTTCAGGAGTACCTGGCCGATGTCAAAGCAAATGCTCCCGAAATGTACAGCCAGTTTGTGCAGTTTGAAAACAGTGTAAGCCAAAACGCAAAGGAACAAACATACTACACACTGATTACTGCCGGGCTTAATCCAATTAGCTATGAAGGAAAGCAGGAGTACAAGTTAGAAAACAATAAGGTGGATATTGAGTTCATCCAGATTCCTTATTCCAATATTTCAGATGACGACATTGAAGTAACAGAAAGCGATATCAATGACTATATAAAGAGAAATGCTCAACGATACCAGGCTGATGCTGCAGTTGATATTCAATATACTTTGTTTGAAGAAGCACCCACTTCAACAGACGAAGCTCAAATTGAAGAAGAAATAACAGCTCTTTTAGAACCAAAATTCGAATACAATGCAATGATACTGTTCCAGGGTTTGCAAAAGTGACTGACTATGTAACCTATCTTTCACAACATTCAGACAGCCCTTACAATGACCGTTGGTATTTTAAAAATCAATTACCACAGAGTATTGCAGATACTTTGTTTGCAATGAATGTTGGAGAAATATATGGGCCCTATAAAACTGAACAGCAATTCAATCTTACTAAAGTTGTTGCTCAGCGTCAGCTGGCAGATTCAGTGCAGGCAAAACACATTTTAATTTCTTGGGAAGGTCTACAAACAGCCGGTGAAATCAGTCGAACTAAAGAACAGGCAAAAACCCTTGCTGATAGTTTGCTGAATGTTATTCAACGAGATGCCTCAAAATTTGAAGATTTGGCAGGACAGTTTTCAAATGACCCCAGTGTAGCGCAAAACAACGGAGACTTAGGGTATTTAACTCCACAAGCCACTGTTGAAGAGTTTGATAACTTTATTTTCAATAACTCCACAGGTGACAAAGCTGTAGTAGAAACCGATTTTGGTTTTCACATCATCAGTATTGAAGACCAGAAAAACATTCAAAAAGCCATTAAAGTTGCTTTCATTACTAAAAACATTGAACCCTCAGAAGAGACCTTGAACCAGACCTTTACGAATGCCACACGTTTTGAATCAAATGCTTTGAAAACTGATTTTATGGCAGCATCAAAGGAAGCGATGGTAGATGTAAAACCGGTAAATAAAATTGGTGAGCTTGAAGAAAATATTCCCGGTATTGGAAATAACAGAGAAATCGTTAACTGGGCGT
>NZ_CAXBAN010000237.1:0-4272 GCF_963973675.1 uncultured Planktosalinus sp.
AACTCCTATTTTTATGCCAGTGGGAACTGTGGGAACAGTCAAAGGCGTGCATCAGCGAGAACTTAAAGTAGACATAAACCCTGACATTATATTAGGGAATACATACCATTTGTATTTGAGACCACAAACTACAATACTTGAAAAAGCCGGCGGTCTGCACAAGTTTATGAATTGGGATAGAAATATTCTCACTGATAGTGGAGGATACCAAGTGTACTCACTTTCTGCCAACCGAAAAATAAAAGAAGAAGGTGTAAAATTTAAATCACATATTGATGGCAGTTATCATTTTTTTTCTCCTGAAAACGTGATGGAAACTCAGCGAACAATAGGTGCTGACATAATAATGGCCTTTGATGAATGCACACCATACCCCTGCGATTTCAGGTATGCGAAACGATCAATGCATATGACACACCGCTGGTTGGACCGCTGTATTGCACATTTAGAAAAAACACCACTAAAATATGATTACGGACAGTCATTTTTTCCAATTGTTCAGGGAAGTACTTACAAAGATTTAAGGCAACAGTCTGCAGAATACATTGCTTCAGTCGGAGCCGAAGGAAATGCCATAGGCGGACTTTCTGTTGGTGAGCCTGCAGATGAAATGTATGCTATGACAGAAGTTGTAACGGCAATACTGCCGGAAGATAAACCACGTTACTTAATGGGAGTGGGAACACCGATTAATATTCTAGAAAATATTGCTTTGGGAATTGATATGTTTGATTGTGTGATGCCAACACGTAACGCACGTAATGGAACTCTTTTTACCGCTCATGGGACCATTAATATTAAAAATAAAAAATGGGAAAGTGATTTCTCACCCTTAGATGAAATGGGAATTACTTTTGTAGATGTAGAGTATTCTAAAGCCTATCTTAGGCATTTATTTTCAGTAAATGAATTGTTAGGAAAGCAAATTGCCACAATTCATAATTTAGGATTTTATTTATGGTTGGTTCGTGAGGCCAGAAAACATATATTAGCCGGAGATTTCTACTGTTGGAAAAATAGGATGGTAAAGCAAATGGATAAGCGTTTGTAGGTGTAATTAATAAATAGCAACAAATTTTAGTATGCTCACAATTATCGACAGATACATATTAAAAAAATATCTGGGCACATTTTTAATGCTGCTTTTGCTTTTTATTCCTATTGGAATTACAGTTAATCTTGCTGAAAAGATTGGAAAAATACTAGAAAATGAAGTGCCGCTTATTGAAGTGATAACCTATTATGGATACTTTACAATTTATTTTGCTAATCTGCTTTTTCCTTTGTTTTTATTTCTTTCGGTCATCTGGTTTACTTCAAAAATGGCCAACAACACAGAGATTGTAGCAGTTTTAAGTAGTGGAATTTCTTTTTATCGGTTTTTACGACCTTACATCATAGGAGCAACACTAGTTTGTGCAGGTGCCTTGTTTTTAGGGATGTATTTGGCTCCAATGGCAAGCAAGGGTTATAATGAGTTTTCATATCAATATTTGAAAAAGGGAAAGTCTGATCGTGACATGTCAAATGTTTACAGGCAAGTTAATGACAATGATGTCATCTTTGTAAGTAGTTTTAATGCTGCTAATAAATCGGGCACTTTTTTTACGCTCGAACATTTTGACGAGAATGTTTTAGAATATAAAATTTCAGCAAACCGCATTAACTTCAACGAAGCTGATTCAACCTATACATTGTTCAATTATGTAAAACGAATTATTGGCAAAGAAGATGACCGTCTTATTACAAAATCAAGATTTGATACTATTTTTCCGTTTGAGATGGATGACCTTACTCCTGTAAATTATATTGCTGAAACATTGAATTATAACGAGTTAAATGATTTTATTGACAAAGAACTTAAAAGAGGTTCTTCTTATATAAATCGATATGAAGTTGTGCGTCAAAAAAGATGGAGCCTTCCTGTAAGTGCTTACATTTTAACTTTGATTGCTGTTGCTGTTTCATCAAAAAAGCGTCGGGGAGGAATGGGAGTAAACCTAGCTATCGGAATTTTGATAGGAATGGTTTTTATATTTTTCGACAAGGTTTTTGGAACCATGGCTGAACAATCAGATTTTTCACCTTTTATTGCTACCTGGTTTCCAAATATTTTGTTTGGCACTCTGGCTGTTTACTTACTTTATGGCGCAAAACGATAAATTACTCAATTATTTACATCTTCATTTTATAGTTTTTATATGGGGGTTTACTGCTGTTTTAGGTGCACTTATTACATTAGAAGCAACACCATTGGTTTGGTTCAGAATGTTAATTGCTTGTGTGTTGATATATTTTTATGTGCTTTGGAAACGCATCAAGCTTAAATATCCTCCATTTGTTTTAGCAGGATTTTTTATAGCCGGTTTTATCATTGCACTTCATTGGATTACTTTTTTTGCTGCTATTAAAGAATCAAATGTTTCGATTACCCTTGCTATATTGTCAACAGGAGCCTTCTTTACTTCTTTATTGGAACCACTTTTTTACAGGCGAAAAATAATATGGTATGAGGTTTTGTTTGGAGTATTTGTAATTTTGGGACTTTACATAATATTTGAGGTAGAAACTCAATATCTAACGGGCATATTACTTGCTTTAAGTTCATCTTTTTTAAGTGCTTTGTTTTCAGTGATTAATGGTAAATTTGCTGTTAAATATCCAGCCACTTCTATCTCATTTTGGGAACTCTTGTTTGGCACTCTTTGCATTACTGTATTCTTTTTAATTGCTGGTCGTTTTGATATTAGTTTCTTTTCACTTACCGGTACAGACTGGATTTACTTATTTATTCTAGCATCAGCTTGTACAGCTTATGCTTTTATTGCATCAGTACACGTAATGAAGTGGATCAAGCCCTATACCGTCATGCTGACAATAAACTTAGAACCTGTCTACGGGATTTTACTGGCACTTCTCATTTTGGGTAATACCGAGTATATGAGCTCTCAATTTTATTACGGGGCTATTGTGATTATTGCAACAGTAATTTTAAACGGAATTATAAAAACAAGTAAAAAGAGAAAAAGCAATCTATTAAACAATGCCTAATCAAACAAAGTTTTTATCTTTGTATGCTAAGTTTACTAAAAACCAAAACCAATGGAATATCTTGATTTTGAACTCCCCATAAAGGAACTTAATGAACAGTTGGAAAAATGTACTGTTATTGGAAAGGAAAGTGATGTTGATGTAACAGAAACTTGTGATAAAATTGAAAAAAAATTAATAGCAACCAAAAAGGATATCTATAAAAATTTAACACCCTGGCAGCGAGTTTTGCTTTCCAGACATCCTAATCGTCCCTATACTTTAGATTATATCAAAGCCATTTGTGGTGAAACTTTTTTAGAGCTCCATGGAGATCGGGGTGTTAAAGATGATAAAGCAATGATTGGTGGATTAGGTAAAATAGGTGACCAAAGTTTTATGCTCGTAGGCCAACAAAAGGGATACAATACCAAGACCCGCCAATACAGAAATTTTGGAATGGCAAACCCTGAAGGGTACAGAAAAGCACTTCGTTTGATGAAATCTGCTGAAAAATTTAAACTTCCAGTTGTAACATTTATTGATACCCCAGGAGCCTACCCAGGTTTAGAAGCAGAAGAGCGTGGTCAAGGAGAAGCGATAGCCCGTAATATTTTTGAAATGTCAAGATTAAAAGTTCCAATCATAGTAGTGATTGTAGGAGAAGGTGCAAGTGGTGGAGCTTTGGGAATTGGTGTAGGAGATAAAATTTTAATGCTTGAAAATACTTGGTACTCTGTAATTTCTCCTGAAAGCTGTTCCTCAATTCTCTGGAAAAGTTGGGAGTTTAAAGAACAAGCAGCTGACGCACTTAAGCTTACAGCTACTGACATGAAGAAGAATAAGTTAATTGATGCTATAGTTAAAGAGCCACTAGGAGGCGCTCATTCTGATAGAGAAACGACTTTCAAAACTGTATCAAAAGAAATTTTAAAAGCATTTGAAGAATTAAAAAACTTATCCCCAAAGGAACTGGTTGAAAACCGAATGAACAAATATTTTGAAATGGGACCTTATAAAAGTTAATTCCTAATAGTATCACTCCCTTACAATAATCCGGTTTTTCAAAATCGGATTTTTTTTACGATATTAACAATATTTAAAAGTTATTAACAGTTTAATTGTTGATGAACTGTTAAGAGTTCTATTTTCAAAAAACTATCTTTGTCTTAACATTTTATTTACATTCGCATAATGGAAAAAGTACAGCCTCACATGTCATATTCTTCAAAAAAATCACAA
>NZ_CAXBAN010000238.1:0-4252 GCF_963973675.1 uncultured Planktosalinus sp.
GGACTCTGCATATCCCTGCCGATAAAGATGTTTGATTCACCTTCCAGTCCATAACTTTTAAACTTTTTATCCATCGTGTAGTTACTCCACCTATAATTGTATACATGAGCATTTTGATGCTCGGTAAAAGTTGCATTCATTGAACTGGCATACCCTTGTTGAGTTTCGATTACAAAGGTGTTTCTGCTCAATGAGTCCAAATAGCTTATTGGCACATGGTCATTGAATGAGGTGCCAAACAATGGATACGAGTTACTTAAATTTCCCGGAACCACGGCTATAAGTAAGTTTCGGTTGCTGTTACTCTCAAGTTCAGCCGTGTATTTTAAGTAGAATTCAGACTCTTTTAAAGCAAGGGTAGGGTTAAAATTCAACAGTTTTTGATCATAAACCCCATATGGAGTGAATTGTATATTTCTTTGGCTGAAATTTTGAAATGTTCCGATATTCAAATCCTGTTCGTTGGCTATATACCAAGACTCAGCTCCATTAACCCCTCCCGGAAAAATAGTACTGTTTTGACCTTGAGAGTTTAAAAAAAACAATAGAAATGAAATAAAAAATAGGTAGTTCTTTATAAATGACATAAAATACAGATTGGTTGTTCAATAATTAAGTTTGATTTTATTTTGAAACTGAATGCATATAAACAGAATCAGTACCTTAAGTGGATGAACCCTTAAAGTTTAAATTGAATGATTGAGAAAATAAAAAAGGAAATGCTTTATCGGATTTAAAAATAAAGCTGAAAAAAATTACCATGCAACACGCTAGTTAAAGTTAATAACAAATTAATAGACTATATAAACTTGGGGAGTTTAAATCTAAAAGACTTTTGCGTGCTTTATTCGGGTTGCTAAACAAGTAAATTTGTTAATATAAACCTAATGAAATCTAAAAAATTAATAAAATTATAAAGCAAAAGAAGTCCATAAAAAATGTATATAATTAATATCCAATTGAATAAATAAAAATAAAGACCGTAATTTATAATGATACTAATTAGTGAAAGATTTCTAAGCTTTTTTTTTACCATAACTCCCAAGGATTTCCACTATAGATAGGGATTCAACACCCGCTGCTTAAAAAAAATTACTTGTAGACAATAAAAATCAATAGTGTAATTTATTTAATTTGAAGATTAACACAAACAACCCTATCAAAAATTCTAATTCCAAAAAGATGAATGCAGTAAAAATCCTTGATTCATTTTTATTAAATTAGAGCATCATTGAAAATAAACACTACTAACTTCTTGAAATCAAAATAATAACCAAAATAATTAGTATGGTAACGGAAGAAATGAAAGCAAAGCGACTTGAAATGCTCTTAGATAGGGCTTTTAGATTGGACAAGAGAATTAGAAAAGCCTCAAAAGGGGAGTATTACTCTTACATAAGAGCTGAATCATTTGATAGTAGAGAGAAAGAGCTTAGTATCCTAAAAGAAAGAATAGAACAGGCAATAGACACTTTTTTTAAACAAGAAATAAGTAATGAAGTCCGTGAAAATCTTAAAATATTAGTGTCTTTAAATGCACAAGCAAATAACAGTGATGACATTGATTATGTTATTGAAAGAGGGTTGGTGGTTACAAAACAATTTAAATAATTCAATCACTAGGTTAAAGTAGATAATTCTATAACCAATAGCTATTAAAACAAAGAACCAACCTACAGTTAAACGATAAGCTCAATTCTAGATACAAATTATATATTTTTGAATCCCGATGGTACTACTACAATATTCTAACCCATTCATTTTTATAAATAAATGTGATAATACAAATGAAAAGCTAATGTAAAGGTTAACTAAGAGAGACCCTAGCTTTCCATTCCTTTAAAACACTTAAGTCAAGTCGCTTTAAGTGATCAATTATATAATGTACTATTACCTTTTGACAAGCAGCAAGAGAAAGTCCCTTAACAGATAGATCCGTACAACCCTTAGCTTCTCCAAAGATATTATCATCCATACAATTCACATAGGGCATGTATTTATGGGTGCCATCGATAGGTATAGCATTCAGGGAAATAACACCATACTCAAATAAAAAATCATCAAAAAACCCCATATATGAAGAACGGTTCCGTTCTAAAAATTGATCTTGAACATACAGCAAGGTCTCAGAAGTTTCGGTCTTTAATATCCGTCTCATCTCACGATCAAAAATGATAGAAGCTTTCATAGTAGTCAAAGGTTGAGGTTAGTATAATTTGAAAGAAAATTTATGTCTTTTCAAATATATCCTTTATTGGTTTAATTGGAAATTTAACTTATTAACAATTGCATTACAAGCATGCATCATCATTTCCTAAATCCGCAAACCCGATAAACCGTCATTGCGAACCCCAACGAAGTTGAGGAGAAGCAACCTCATCAAAAAATCCCATAGTGCAGGCGCAACATCTTGCGCCTCATTGCCGTCATTGCGCCGTGCCCGCCAAAGGCCGGGATCCGCCTTTGGCAGTAAAGCAAACCCCGTCTTTGCGAGCGTAGCGAAGCAACCTCATCAATAAATCGTCAATCTTCAAGCTCCTTCAATATCCCCTGCACATCTTCCTCAGTAGTCGTCAACTTCGTCTTACAAATCTTAATCAAAACCGAAGCACGCTTTACCTTGGCCGAAAGCGCATCCACCGATTTCTCACCCTCTTCGATCTCGTTCACAATCTCCTGAAGCTCCTCAAAAGCTGCTGTATAAGTCAATTCTTCACTCATCTTTATGTTGTTTTACATTTTTTACCTCACTATGTAGTACACCATCAATAACACGCGTTTCAATAACATCCCCCATAGCTACATCACCAATTCCGGTAACAGCTTTACCATTCAAAGTCGTTATGCTATAACCTCGTTTCAAAACATTCTTAGGGTGCATGGTTTCCAGGTCGCGTTCCAAATTGGTCAACTGCTGTTTTTTATTATTTAAAGAATAAACAACAACCCGCCGCAAATCCGTTTGCACCTGCACCAATTCACGTTGTTTGTTACGAAACAACTGCACACCACCACGCAAAAGCACCCCATTAAAACCCTCCAGGGCCTGCAATTCGTTCTTAAAACGAAAAACACTATGTTGCTGCAACCGCGAACTGCACTGCCTTATTTGATGCTTATGATCGCTAATCAGGTTACGGGCACCACCCCGAAACAACCGAACAGCACTATCAAAAGCCACTCTAGAATCTCGCAACAAACGAAGTGACAAATCCATCACTTTCTGCTCAGCTTCCTGAACAGGAAAAGAAAAATTATGAAAGTGCTGTATCAAATACTCAGCAAGCTTGGTAGGGGTAATGGCATTATAAAACGAAACCATCTCACTCACCGTTTCATTGGCAGTATGCCCGATTCCGGTAAGAATAGGCAAAGGAAACTCAGCAAGGGTTTTCGACAAAACATAATCATTAAAACTCGACAACCCAATATCACCCCCGCCACCACGTATAATGGCCACCGCATCAAAATGATGCTGCACTTTTTGAATCCGCTTGAGTTGATGGATAATAGAAGTAACAGCCTTATCACCCTGCAGTACCGAAGGAAATAAAAAACAAAAATATGCATACCCCCATTCATTACCCTTCAACACACTCAAAAAGTCCTCATATCCTTTACTGGTCTCAACCGAAATCACGGCAATACGCTGAGGTAGCAACGCTAGTTTCCGGCTCTTATTCAATGAATAAATCCCTTCAGTTTGCAACTTTTTGATCGTCTCCTGTTTCTCCTTTTCCAGGTCGCCCAAAGTAAAACTGGGGTCAATATCCAAAATCTGCAACGACAGGCCGTGAACAGAGTGATACTGTATCTTCGCCAAAAACAAAATCTTGATCCCATCCTTCAAAGGCTCCTTCAAAACTTCCAAAAATCGTTTATTGATATTCTCATAATCATCCCGCCACAAAATAGCCCGCATCTCCGAAATCACCTTCCCGTCACGCTTTTCAACCAAATCAGGATAACAATGCCCGGAATACGGATACAAATGCAACTTGTTCATCTCCGCCTTGATCCAATAAGATCTCTTATACCGCTCAGAAATAGTATTCTCAATACTCTTGCTCACCTCATACAAAGAGAACACCTGCCGGTTATCAATAGTCTCAGACACTTTTTATCTTTTTGGTTATATTTCTATCTCATAAAGTTAAGGAATAACTTCTAAATCAATATGTGTATAGTTATCACTATTTCAAATGCTAATATCTAATTTTTAACATCGATTGCATTTACTGTAAGCTTCTCT
>NZ_CAXBAN010000239.1:0-4240 GCF_963973675.1 uncultured Planktosalinus sp.
ATTGGAAACACACTCCTCAGATTTCATTTGTCTAAATTTTGCTAACCCAGATATGGTTGGACATACAGGTAATTTTGAAGCTGCAATAAAGGCATGTGAAACGGTTGAAAGTTGCACCAAAAGTATTGTTGAGAAAGCCATTGAAAAAAACTACTCAACCATCATCATTGCTGATCATGGAAACTGTGAAACTATGTTGAACCCAGACGGATCCCCAAATACTGCTCATACGACAAACCCTGTTCCAATAATAATTGTAGACAATGACATTAAAAAAATACAAAATGGTGTTTTAGCAAATATTGCTCCTACAATATTAAAGCTTATGGGTCTAGAAAAGCCCATTGAAATGAACGAGAATTCACTAATCTAAATAAGAAAACAAATGATCAAACAACTCCTTTTTTTCTCTTTAAGTATATTAATTGTCTCTTGCGGAAATAACAAAAAAGAAGAAGGCCAGTCCCAAAAAGAAATCCTGGTTGAAAATGAATCAATCCCTGAAGAAGAAGTACCTGTACTACTCGGAAAACAGGAGTTTGATGCAATCAAAAAAGCACCTTATGATGTTTGGTTTGATGAAAACTACAAATATGAACCAAACAAACAAACTCTTGACTCTTTAAAACTAACATTAAAAGGCAAATCAATGGTAGTTTTTATGGGCACTTGGTGCTCTGACAGTCAATTACAAGTTCCTATATTATTAAATATTCTTGATAGAATCAATTATAATACTTCAACTATAAAACTATACATGGTTTCTGAAGATAAAGACACCCCAAGCGGCATTGAAAAAGAATTTGAAATAGAATACGTTCCTACTATTATAGTATATGAAAATGAAGAAGAAATGGGCAGAATTGTAGAATACCCTATAAACAGTATAGAAAAAGACCTTTTACAAATAACAATAGGAGAAGAATACAAACACGCATATTATATAGAAGAAGAATAATTTCTTTTATTAAATTAATTGAGTAATGAATCATAAATCACTCACAATTGCAATCGATTTTGATGGCACATTGGTTGAAAATCAATATCCCAAAATGGGAAAACCTGTGCTTTTTGCTTTTGAGACCCTAAAACAATTACAGGAAGAAGGACACCGCCTTATATTGTGGACTTACCGTCATGGTTCAGAGCTGGATGAAGCGGTCGAATTTTGTAAACAAAAAGGAATTATTTTTTATGCAGTAAACAAAAGTTTTCCTGAAGAAGAGTTTGATGCAACCCAAAGCAGAAAAATTTTAGCAGACATCTATATAGATGACAGGAATATTGGTGGACTTGTAGGTTGGGGCGAAATTTATCAACTTTTAGTGAAACAAAAAGGAGCACTTAATAAAAAATCTAAAAAAAAAGGGTTCTTTTCCTTTTTTAAAAAATAATACTATAAAGAATGATCATACCAAAAACAAAAGAAGAAATTGAATTGATGCGTGAAAGTGCATTAGTAGTTTCCAGAACCCTGGGAATGATAGCAGCAGAATTAAAACCCGGTGTAAAATTAAGTTATCTGGATGAACTGGCAGAATCCTTTATACGAGATGAAGAAAAAGCATTACCGGGCTTTAAAGGGCTTTATGACTGCCCTTCTACCCTTTTAATCAGTGCCAACGATCAAGTCGTTCACGGACTTCCTACAAATTATGAAATTAGAGAAGGTGATATTCTCTCTATTGATTGTGGTGCTATAAAAAACGAATACTATGGAGACCATGCCTATACTTTTACAATTGGAGAAATTAAACCTGAAATTGCAAAACTTCTTAAGGTAACAAAAGAATCACTTTACAAGGGCATAAGAGAATTTAAATCCGGTAATCGAGTGGGAGACATTGGATTTGCCATTCAAAATTACTGTGAAAGTTTTGGATATGGTGTAGTACGTGAACTCGTAGGCCACGGTTTGGGAAAAAAAATGCACGAAGACCCTGAAGTTCCCAACTATGGTAAACGCGGACGTGGAAAAAAATTCATTGAAGGAATGACCATCGCCATCGAGCCTATGATTAATATGGGAACACATCGCGTCAAACAACTCAAAGACGGCTGGACCATCGTAACAGAAGACGGCCGCCCAAGTGCTCATTTTGAACACAATGTCGCTTTGGTTGATGGAAAACCCGAATTACTTTCCACTTTTGCATACATCTACAAAGAACTGGGCATTGATAGTGATGAAGAAAAAGAATTTCGTCAAATTGA
This sequence comes from uncultured Planktosalinus sp., assembly GCF_963973675.1. Taxonomy (NCBI): domain Bacteria; kingdom Pseudomonadati; phylum Bacteroidota; class Flavobacteriia; order Flavobacteriales; family Flavobacteriaceae; genus Planktosalinus; species uncultured Planktosalinus sp. The sequence continues at coordinate 2,215 of NZ_CAXBAN010000239.1, forward strand.
TTTGGTACTTTAAATAAAAGCACCTTAACAAATTAAATCGTGAAATCACTTTTCAAATTTTTCCTTAATAAAATACCAAGACAATCACTCATTCGTTTAAGTTATATCTTTAGACCTCTTTTGGCATTATGGTATCGTGGAAATCGTTTTAAAGATCCTATTGACGGGAAATCTTATCGCAGTTTTTTACCCTATGGATATGAAAAACAACGAGAAAATGTGTTGGCACCCGGCACCCTTTCGCTGGAACGACATCGGCTGCTTTGGTTGTATTTAAAAAAAGAAACCCCTTTTTTTACAGAAAATTTAAAAGTACTTCACTTTGCCCCGGAGCAAGCTTTTTACAAACGATTTAGAAACCTAAAAAACCTCGACTACACTACCACAGACATCAATTCACCACTCGCAGATGTGAAAGCAGATATTTGTAATTTGCCTTTTGAAGACAACAGTTTTGATTTTATTTTGTGTAACCACGTTTTAGAACACATCCCGAATGACAAAAAAGCAATTCAGGAGTTGTATCGCATTTTAAAACCCGGTGGCACCGGTATTTTTCAAATTCCCCAAGACCTCAGCAGAACCACCACTTTTGAAGATAACAGCATCACAGACCCCCGTGAACGCACCACAATTTTTGGGCAATATGACCACGTACGAGTATATGGGCAGGATTATTTTGATAAGTTAAGATCAGTTGGATTCCGCGTAGATGAAGTTGATTACACAAAGCAATTTTCAATCGAAGAAATAGAGCACTTTCGGCTTACTAAGGGTGAGATTATTCCAGTGTGTCTAAAGATTTAAACATTTCTTTAACTACCCAAAGAAAAACAAGTTTGATTTTTTTAGTTATTTTTAAGAACTAATAAATCAACACTTTCAAAATATGAAATCATTCAACAAAATTTGCATAGTTTTTCTGTTAATTTTTACCGGAAGTCAAGCTCAAATCGATTTAAACTATCAAACACCACATCCCGATATTTTATCGTTGGCTGATGTTTCGCTACCACCATTTATGAGCATCAACAGTGATGGATCAAAAGCCATACTTATTTATCGAAACCAATACATTTCAATTGATGAATTGTCTGAAAAAGAAATGCGCTTGGGGGGGTTACGAATCAACCCAAAAACCAATAGCTCCAGTAGAGCTAGAAACTACAACAACATTTCTATTTTTGACCTGAAAACAAAAAGAGAAATTTCTGTTTCAGGAATGCCTGAAAATGCTAAAATCACAAACATTAACTGGTCTAACGCTGAAGATAAAATAGCCTTTATCAATGCCACAGAAAATGGCGTTTCTCTTTGGGTGATTGATTATGAAAACAAACAAGCCAGCCGATTAACTGATGCAAACCTGAATGCAAATATGGGCAACCCCGCAACCTGGTTGAAAGATGACTCTGGCTTTATAGTCAAAGTGCTTCCTGAAGGCAGAAACTCACTTATTGATACTGAAAACACAATCCCTACAGGACCTGTAATTTCGGAAAATGCTGAAGGCCAAAAAGCACAAAACCGCACTTATCAGGATTTATTAAAAAACACCAGTGACGAAGCCAATTTTGAAACATTGGCAGCTGCTGAACTTTGGAAAGTATCTCTCGATGGCTCTAAAACAAAATGGAAAGATGCAGCATTGTATAGATATATCTCTCCTTCACCTGATGGATTATACTTTTTAATCACGGAAATTAAACGTCCTTTCTCATATATTGTACCTTACTCAAGATTCCCAACCTCTTATGATATTTACAATACAAAAGGGAATTTAGTAAAAAACATAGTAGATGTTCCGCTTATTGAAGAACTTCCCAAAGGGTTTATGGCTGTTCAAACCGGCCCACGTCGCATTTCTTGGCGTGATGACCAACCGGCCACTTTAATCTGGGCCGAAGCTCTTGACGGGGGTGACCCTGAAGTTGAAGTAGATTACAGAGACCTCATTATGCAGGTACCGGCTCCATTTACAGCAAAGCCAAGACAAATGGCTCAAACAAAACTTCGTTACTCAAGT
>NZ_CAXBAN010000240.1:0-4234 GCF_963973675.1 uncultured Planktosalinus sp.
TGAATGTTGACAACCTAAAACCAGCTATAGAATCGGCTATGGAAATTCATTTAAAAGAAATAGAAACCATTGCTGCCAATCCTGAAGAACCTAATTTTGAAAACACACTTTTGGCAATGGAAAAAGCCGGAAGTGAAATCAATCGTTTGTTTACTTATTACGGTATTTGGATTAGTAACATGTCTACACCGGAGTTTAGAGATATTCAAGCAGAACTGTCTCCAAAAATCTCTGAGTACAACTCTAAAATCAATCAAAATCAAGCACTTTTTGAACGCATCAAAACGGTTTATGAAAAAGCACAAAAACAACCCCTGAATAATGAACAACAACGCCTTGTTGTATTAACTTATAAGGAGTTTGAAATGAATGGAGCCAACCTGAACGAAGAAGATAAAAAGCGCTATGCTGAAATCAATAAAGAATTATCTTCACTATACACCCAATTTTCAAACAATGTGCTCCACGATGAGGAGAACTATGTCACATTTATCACCAAAGACCAGCTTGGCGGATTACCTGAATCATTTATCAATGCATCCGCTAAAGCTGCTGCAGACAGAAACCGTGAAGGGGAATACGCCATCACCAATACCCGTTCATCTATGGACCCCTTCCTCACCTATTCAGAGGAAAGAAACTTACGTGAAAAAGTGTGGCGTACCTACTATTCCAGAGGTGATAATCAAGACGAATTTGATAACAATGAAATCATTTCTAAAATTTTAAAGCTACGCCATGAACGAGTTCAGCTATTAGGATACGACAATTATGCCCAATGGCGTTTACAGGATCGAATGGCGAAAACTCCCGAGAATGCAATGGAACTTTTGGTAACAGTGTGGCCGGCTGCACTGGCTCGTGTTGATAAAGAAGTTGCTGAAATGCAAGCCATCGCAGATCAAGAAAACAAAGGAATTAAAATTGAACCATGGGATTACCGCTATTATGCTGAGAAAGTAAGGAAAGCCAAATATGACCTTAATTCAAATGAGGTTAAGCAATACCTCGAACTCAACAATCTCACTGATGCTCTGTTTTATGTTGCCGGCGAACTTTTTAAGTATGAATTTAAACCCATCACAGACGGTACTGTACCTGTTTTTCATGAGGATGTGAAAGTATGGGAAGTAACAGATCAAAATAGTGAAGATACCATTGGTTTGTTTTATCTAGACCCCTATGCGCGTCAAGGAAAACGTTCAGGTGCCTGGGCTACACAATATCGCAGTCACGCAAACTTTGACGAAAAGCGTTTAGTATTAGCTTCTAACAACTCCAATTTCGTAAAAGCCCCTGAAGGGGAATCTGTTTTAATCTCTTGGGACGATGCAGAAACCTTTTTCCACGAATTTGGACATGCTTTGCATTATCTTTCTTCAAATGTAACATACCCATCACTTAATGGAGGTGTTAGAGATTATACTGAATTTCAGTCACAACTTCTTGAACGATGGTTATACACAGATGAAGTAATTAACCGCTTTTTAAAACATCACAAAAGCGGAGAGGTAATACCTGAAAGTTTGGTAACTAAAATCAAAAAGGCATCAACCTTTAACCAAGGTTTTGCTACAACTGAATTTCTGGCTTCTGCATTAATGGATATGAAATACCACACCACAAATCCTTCTGATATCAACCCCCGTGAATTCGAAAAAGAAACCTTAAACGAATTAGGAATGCCTGAAGAAATTGTGATGCGTCACCGCAGTCCGCACTTTGGTCATGTGTTTTCCGGCGAAGGCTATGCCACGGCTTATTATGGTTATCTATGGGCCGATGTTTTAACAAGTGATGCTGCAGAAGCATTTGAAGAAGCTCCGGGTGGTTTTTATGATAAAGAACTGGCAAGCAAATTGGTAGATTACCTTTTTGCACCCCGAAATACTATTGATCCCGCTGAAGCTTACAGGTTGTTCAGAGGTCGTGATGCAAATATTGATGCTTTGATGCGTGATCGTGGGTTTCCTGTTCCGGGAGAATAGAGATTATTAAAACTTAAAATTTAGACTATTTTATTTTTTATATTAAACCACTTTAAGTTTAATTTTTTTATAATCAACTTAAATATAAGCTATAAACAATGACAGATTGGTTTTCATCTAACGAAGATTTTCTATGGTTACTGGGAATAATAATTGTTTTCTTTGTATTTTTTATTTGGAACACAACAAGGCTTAAGAAAAACAGAACTAAACAAAAAGAGCGCAATTTTAGAAAACGTTATATGGAGCGGAAAAATGAAAATATAAAGTAGATTTTTTTTGTTTTGAAACTTTGATATAATATCCTCAATATTTATAATTATGAAAATATACACTAAAACAGGTGATAAAGGAACAACTGCACTGTTTGGTGGAACACGAGTTCCAAAACACCACATTCGTATTGAAAGCTACGGCACAGTTGATGAGTTGAATTCGCATATCGGTCTGATCCGGGATCAAGACATCTCCGGTCAACACAAGCAATTTCTAATCCATATTCAGGATAGGCTATTTACTGTAGGTGCAATTCTGGCCACAGATCCACAAAAAGCTGTTTTAAAAAATGGAAAAAAACGTCTTAATATTCCTAAAATTAGTGACGAAAATATAGCCCAGCTGGAAGCCAACATTGATGAAATGAATGCATCACTGCCTCCAATGACACACTTTGTTTTACCTGGAGGACACCAAACGGTGTCATTCTGTCACATTGCCCGTTGTGTTTGTCGGCGTGCAGAGCGACAAACCAGCTATCTAAATGATCAAGAGCCGGTTGACGAAAAAGTTTTGATGTATTTAAATAGGCTTTCTGATTATTTGTTTATGCTGGCACGAAAATTGTCACAGGAGTTAAAGATTGAAGAAATAAAATGGATTCCGGAAAAGAATGATTGAATTCTATATCTATTTGTATATCAAAACATTGCAATTAATTTAACAAAGTTCTTATAAATAAAGTAGAAATAATTCTTTTTTTTCTTGACTTTCTCAACTAAAAAATTATTTTTGCACAAAATTAAAATGAAGTGCTATGTACTGGACATTAGAATTAGCATCCTATTTAAGTGATGCACCATGGCCTGCCACCAAAGATGAACTGATAGATTACGCTATCAGAACCGGAGCGCCCTTAGAAGTCGTAGAAAACCTACAAGCAATCGAAGATGAGGGAGATGCTTACGACTCAATTGAGGAAATTTGGCCCGACTATCCTACTGACGAAGATTATCTTTGGAACGAGGATGAATATTAACTATAAATATTAAAAACATATTAGAAAGTCTCGACAGAGGCTTTTTTTTTGCTTAATTTTGAAGCAATACAATACCAAAAGACAATTATGACCTTTATAGATAAAGTATTAAAAGTATTTGTTGGAGACAAATCCAAGCAAGATGTAGGTAAAATCATGCCAATTGTTAAACAAATCAAACAATTTGAATCTGCACTTGAACAACTCTCTTTAGATGAGTTACGTACCAAATCTGAACATTTTAAGCATAAAATTGCCGAGTCCCGAAAGGAGCTCGACAGCCAAATAGATGAACTCACACAGGAAGCCAACGCCTCTGGAGACATTAACAGAAATGAGGATATCTATGCAGAAATTGACAAGTTAAAAGACGAAATTTATACAATCGAAAAGCGAGTTCTCGACGAAATTCTTCCAGAAGCCTTTGCTGTGGTAAAAGAAACTGCAAAACGTTTTATAAACAATCAAACACTTGAAGTAACTGCCACTACATTTGATCGCGAACTTTCAGCTATTAAAGACTATGTAACCCTGGAAGGTGACAAAGCCCTCTGGTCAAATTCCTGGGATGCTGCCGGAAAAGAAGTAACCTGGGACATGGTGCATTATGACGTACAATTGATTGGTGGTATTGCACTCCATCAAGGCAAAGTTGCAGAGATGCAAACAGGTGAAGGTAAAACACTGGTAGCTACCCTACCCGTTTATCTGAACGCCCTAACTGGGAACGGCGTGCATTTGGTAACCGTAAATGATTACCTGGCAAAGCGTGACAGTGCCTGGATGGCACCCATTTTTGAGTTTCATGGCTTAAGTGTTGATTGTGTTGATTATCATCAGCCCAATTCGGATGCTAGAAGAAAAGCCTACAATGCTGACATTACCTATGGAACCAACAATGAGTTTGGTTTTGATTACCTGCGCGACAATATGGCTCATGCTCCAAATGATTTGGTTCAGCGACCGCATCATTACGCCATTGTTGATGAGG
>NZ_CAXBAN010000241.1:0-4172 GCF_963973675.1 uncultured Planktosalinus sp.
TATAAAATATGACATTGAAGCACGCGACGGATTGAAACGCGGTGTGGATGCATTGGCCAATGCAGTAAAAGTAACCTTAGGCCCAAAAGGAAGAAACGTAATTATCAGTAAATCATTCGGCGCGCCACAGGTAACCAAAGATGGTGTGACCGTTGCAAAAGAAATTGAACTGGAAGATGCCCTTGAAAATATGGGTGCTCAAATGGTCAAAGAAGTTGCTTCAAAAACGAACGACCTTGCCGGTGACGGAACAACCACTGCCACTGTTTTGGCGCAAGCCATCGTAAAAGAAGGTTTGAAAAACGTAGCAGCCGGTGCCAACCCTATGGATTTGAAACGAGGCATTGACAAAGCTGTTGAAGCCATTGTTAAGGACCTTGAAAAGCAAACCACCAAAGTGGGCAATTCTTCAGATAAGATAAAACAGGTCGCTTCTATTTCAGCAAACAACGACGATGTGATTGGCGAATTAATTGCTGAAGCATTTGATAAAGTAGGAAAAGAAGGTGTCATCACTGTTGAGGAGGCCAAAGGAACTGAAACCTATGTTGATGTGGTAGAAGGTATGCAGTTTGACCGAGGTTACCTTTCCCCTTACTTTGTTACCAATTCAGAAAAAATGAATGCTGAGCTGGAGAACCCCATGATCCTTCTTTGTGATAAAAAAATATCCAATATGAAAGATTTGCTTCCGGTTTTAGAACCGGTGGCACAGCAAGGCAAATCATTGCTTATCATTGCAGAAGATGTTGATGGAGAAGCACTGGCAACACTTGTAGTAAACAAACTAAGAGGTTCCTTAAAAATAGCTGCTGTAAAAGCGCCCGGTTTTGGTGACAGAAGAAAAGCCATGCTGGAAGATATCGCTATCTTAACCGGAGGTACTGTAATTTCAGAAGAAAGAGGATTTACTCTTGAAAATGCTACTGTAGACATGTTAGGTACTGCTGAAACAGTAACTCTTGATAAGGATAATACGACCATCGTTAATGGAGCCGGTAGTAAAGATGCCATCAAAGCGCGTGTAAACGAAATAAAAGCACAGATGGAAACCACTACAAGCGACTATGACAAAGAAAAGCTACAAGAACGTTTGGCTAAATTAGCCGGTGGTGTTGCGGTATTGTATGTAGGTGCTGCTTCAGAAGTGGAAATGAAAGAGAAAAAAGACCGTGTAGACGACGCTCTTCACGCTACCAGAGCTGCCGTGGAAGAAGGCATCGTTGCCGGTGGTGGTGTTGCATTAGTAAGAGCCATTGCTGTATTACAAAAGTTAACCACTGAAAACCTGGACGAAACCACAGGTGTTCAGATTGTAGCCAAAGCAATTGAATCACCCTTACGCACCATTGTTGAAAATGCCGGTGGAGAAGGTTCTGTTGTTATCGCAAAAGTACTGGAAGGCAAGAAAAATTACGGTTTTGATGCCAAGACTGACACGTATGTAGACATGTTGAAAGCAGGAATCATTGACCCTAAGAAGGTAACACGTATCGCATTGGAAAATGCCGCATCAGTTGCCGGAATGATTTTAACTACAGAATGTTCATTGACTGACATCAAAGAAGAAAACGGCGGTGGCGGAATGCCGGCCGGAATGGGCGGTGGTATGCCCGGAATGATGTAGTCCTCCCCCAGCCCCCTCCTAAAGAGGGGGAGTATAAAATCATATTGTAAAAAACGCCTCTTCAAAAATTGAAGAGGCGTTTTCTTTTAGTATAGATAATAAAGTTATTTAATGCTCATCAACCACTGCTTCATCCCGATACTTACAGCAAGCATGAATGCTGTTATATGCTTTTTCTGTTGCCGTTATCTTTTCGGTGTCGTGACCCACATCAGCTACCCGTTGGTGAATGGTATCCAAACTTGTTTTACGCTCATCATAAATAAGGGAAAGCATATGGGTTTGTACATCCCATACCGCTGATTTTACGCCTTTGGTTTTGATGGCTGCTTTTTCAATGCGTTCTTTACACATCATGCATACGCCATCTACTTCAATAGTGGCTTTGGCATTTTTGTCCTGCGCCTGAAGCTGTACTCCAAACATCATTATAACTACAATTAAAACAATTTTTCTCATAATCTTTTTTGTTTTATAAATTTAAAAATATTTTCAAACTTTAAGCCTTGAGTTTACGGTCCAAAGCTTTTCATTAGTGATTCTTAGCTATACCACAAAGTTACGCAAAGGAGCACAAAGGGCCATAAAGTATAAATACATTCCAGTTAGTATTACACATACTCACCTCTCATCACTACTTTAAAGTTTCCACCGCAATCCGGCGTAATACATGCTTCCAAAAACCGGTCCATAAACAAAAGTCGTGTCAAAATAATCACCGAAAGGATCCTCTGCTCCTATAATCGGATTATTTTGTCTCACATTGGTAATGTTTTCACCGCCTGCATAGATCTCAAACTTCGGACTGAATACTTTGGTAATTTGAGCATTCAGTGTTTGTAATTCGGCTGTAAATTTGTTTCGGCGAAAGGTTTCAGGGTTTGAGGTGGAATTTGGAAACCGTTGCCGGCTCAACCAATTGTAAGTCGCATCAAAACGCCACTGCGACCCTTTTTCCGTAAGCTTGGTTTCAAAAGCGGCATTGGCAAAAAAGCGGTGTTTGGGTGTCAATGGTTTTTGTAATGTTCCTTCCAGGTAATCGGTTTGCACATCAAACAACCGGTAAGACAGCCTAACATCCACCCGTTCTGCCGGGCTAACATTCACTTCCGTTTGAAAGCTGTTGGCATAACTTTTCCCTTCCAGGTTGTAAAAACGGATTTGCCGGGGGTCTTCCCAGTCGGCGACCACCTGGTTGCGGAAATCGGTGCGGTAAAAATCAAACACGATGTCAGCATCCCTATTGAAAAGCCGGAATCCCTGCATAAAAGAAAGACCGTAATTCCAGGCATCTTCAGCATCCAGACCATAAAAATTACCTCCGGTATCCAAAATGGAAATCGCTCTCGAAGAACCAAAAAGCTGTTGGTTTTCAGCAAAAATACTGGGTGCCCTTACTCCCCTGCCAAACGAGGCCTTTAAAGACGATTTTTCCCAGGGGGTATAGCGCATATGAAAACGGGGCGTGATAAATGTGCCTATTAAATTGTGGTGGTCTACCCGAACTCCGGCCGTCATTAACAAATCACCGAGATTGTCATAGGCATATTCAAAAAAAGCTCCTACTGAATTTTCAGTGCGATCATAGTTTTCCGTGAGGACGTTTTCGTCATAACGGTCGTAGGTAAAACTTAGGCCTGTTTTAAAATTGTGTCGGGAATCGCCAATGATGGAGTTGAAATTCAAATTGGAATACAAACTTTCGTGCTGTATGTCATAGATTTTCAACCCAAAATAGGAATCCTGTTTATGGTGACTGAAAGCCCCTTGAAACCCAATAGACTGGTACGGGATTTCCGGGAACACATAGCCCAGTTTCAACACAGCTTCGGCACGGGTGGTTTCAATTTCGGCGCCCCAGGCATTGGTGGTCAATTTATCGGTATCCCGATTGAAATCCACCTGTCCTGTTTGTTTGTTGTCTGTCAAAAACCGGAGGTTCAAGAAGCCCACCCATCCTTTTTCCTCATCGGTGTACTGCCAGCGGTTCATCACATTGAGTTGTTGTTGCAAGGGGTTGTCCAGAAAGCCATCGTCATTCATATCATTTTTGGTTTCCCGAAGGTTTCCGTGCAGGTACAAACCTGTGTACCAGTTGTTATTGAGTTTAAAGTTTAAATGGTTATTGAGTTCCAACCGACCGTCTGCACCAACGTATGCATTGAGGAAGAAGCGTTCGTCGGTAGATGGTTTTTGCAATTCGGCATTGATTTGCCCGGCGATGCTTTCATAGCCATTGATCACGCTACCGGCGCCTTTTGAAATCTGTATGCTTTCCACCCAGGTCCCGGGGATAAAACTCAGTCCGTATGCTTGTGATACCCCGCGAATGGTAGGTATGTTTTCTACAGCTATCAACGTATAGGGGCTGGTCAATCCCAGCATTTTAATCTGGCGATTACCGGTGAGGGCGTCGGGAAAATTGACATCGATGGACGGGTTGGTTTCAAAGCTTTCGGCAAGGTTGCAGCAAGCTGCCTTTAGTAATTCGGCACTGCTTACATTGGTGACGTTTTGTGCCTGTAAATAGGAACGAAAGGCCGTT
>NZ_CAXBAN010000242.1:0-4169 GCF_963973675.1 uncultured Planktosalinus sp.
AAAACAACATCGGTTGTCCGAAAAGAAGTAGTTAGTGCTTATGGAAATGTATTATTGGCCCAAGAAAATATCAAAATACTTGAAAGTAATAAAGCCACTCTCGAAAGAAACCTCAGGGAAACAACCGAAATCTTTAAAAACGGTCTTACTGAAGAAGAAGATGTAGAGCAATTGCAAATTACTCTTTCAACAATTGAAACACAACTCAAAAATGCAGAAAGACTTTATGAACTATCCAATCAAATGCTTAACATCACTCTTGGAATTGACTTGGAAAACACCATTACATTGACAGATAATTTAGAGTCACTCATTACCGAAAATATAGATTTACAGCTTTTGGCTACTGAACTTTTAATTAATGAAAATATTGACTTTAAAATTGCAAACAACTTTACAGAACAACGACGGCTAGAATTAAAACTGGAACGCTACAAAGCATTACCCACATTAAGCGGATTTATAAATTATGGCACTCAGGCCAATAGTGATTCATTTACGTTTCTTGATTCAGAACAACGCTGGTTTCAATCCTCAATAGCTGGGGTAAGTTTGCAAATACCCATTTTTAGTTCTCTAGGCAGAACAGCAAAAACTCAACGTGCAAAAATTGCTTTTGATCAAGCAAAAACAGAATTTGATGAAACAGTTCAAAAAATAAAACTGGAAGCCAACGCTGCTAAAAATGAATACAGGTTTGCAATTGATAGTTATGAAAACTCTAAAAGCAATTTGGATTTGGCAGAACGCATAGAACGTAAAAATCAAATCAAATTTTTTGAAGGTCTGAGCAGCAGTTTTGATCTGCGACAAGCTCAACTTCAGCTTTATAATGCTCAGCAAGAGTATTTACAAGCCATGCTTGATGTTGTTAATAAAAAAGCCGAACTAGAACGAATACTCAATACCACCAATTAAATTATATCAAATGAAAAAAATACTTTATATATCTTTTGCACTGTCATTGTTAATTGCTTGTTCAGACACAAAAAAGTCAACGACTGTTGAAGGAGTCATAGAAGAAGGAGACCTGAACAGAATGAAAGAAAAAAGAACAGAAGTGCTCGCCTCTTATGATAGTATAGGTAAACTTTTATCACAACTTGAAATCGCAATTGCAGAAAAAGATACTTCAAAAAATTACCCCTTAGTAAGCATTTATAAAATTAAAGACACTCTTTTTGAAAGTTTTATTACACTTCAGGGTAGTGTTGATACACGACAAAATATTTTAATATTTCCTGAATATCAAGGTGTTTTGACATCAGTCAATGTAAAAGAAGGACAAGAGGTTTCAAAAGGGCTACTGCTTGCTAAAATTGATGATGGAGGTCTTTCAAGCCAACTGGCTCAGTTGGAGACCCAATATGAGCTGGCAAAAACCACTTATGAAAGACAACAGCGTTTGTGGGACCAAAAAATTGGAAGCGAAATTCAGCTCCTGCAGGCAAAAACAACTATGGAGTCAACACAAAGTCAAGTAAAACAGATACGCTCACAATTAGAAAAAACTACAATAAGAGCTCCATTTTCAGGAGTTATTGATGAAATCATCACAGAACAAGGGCAGGTTGTTGGCCCCGGTGGGCAGGCGTTAATGCGTCTGTTGAGTTTGAGTGATATGTTCATTAAAGCATCGGTGCCTGAGTCCTATATACAAAGTGTTGATAAAGGCACATCAGTAAAGGTAAATTTAGGCTCAATTGACACTAATATTGATGGTAAAATTTCAAACGTTGGAAGTTATATAAACCCATCAAATAGAACCTTTCAGGTAGAAGTCAAAATTCCTAATGTAAAGGGAAAAGTGAAACCAAATATGATGGCGAGCCTTCAAATAAACAATTACTCTAAAGAAAATACGGTAGCAATTCCGGCAAATACCATTCAGGAAAGTGCAACCGGCGAAAAATATGTCTATGTTCTCAATGAAATAGAAAATCAAAACGCACTGGTTGTGCGCACACAAATTGAAACAGGTAGAAAAAGTAATGGATTTATTGAAGTGTTAAGCGGTCTTTCAGACAATGATGTGATTGTAAAAGAAGGAGCTCTTACCTTAAAAGATGGAATGACAATTACTTTCAACGAGGAAAACTAATCAAAAATGGCAGATAAAAAAATTAAATATTTTGGCTTATCAAACTGGTCGATAAATAATAAGATGACCGTGTTTGTATTGATAGCCATCGTTACTTTTGGAGGATTGATGTCTTACCTTAACCTTCCCAGAGAGTCATTTCCGGAAGTAATAGAAAATAAAGTGTATGTGAGTTCATTGCTGCCGGGCAACTCAGCTGAAGATGTAGAACGCCGTGTAACTAAGCCACTGGAAGAAGAAATAAATGACATTTCGGGTGTTGTAAAAATCACTTCAAATTCTTTGCAGGATTATTCAATGATAACAATAGAGTTTGAAGAATCTATTACGATACAAGATGCCAAAACACTGGTCAAAGACAAAGTAGATGCCGTAAAGGCATTACAGGATTGGCCTACACTTGACGGAGGTGTAAAAGTAGAACCCAATGTGTTTGACCTCAATATTTCAGAGATCATGCCTATTGCACAACTCAACCTCAAAGGAGATTACACTCAGGAACAGCTCAAAAAATTTGCTGAAGACCTGCAAGATCGACTGGAAGAGTTTACAGAAGTAAAAGAAGCTACAGTTTTAGGTGTTCAGGACAAAGAAGTAGAAATAGCTGTTGATAACTACAAAATGATGGCTGCTGAGGTGAGCTTCAATCAAATTATTACAGCCATTCAAAACGAAAACACCACAATTTCCGGAGGCAATATTATTGAAAACGGAATGCGTAGAAATATTCGTGTGATAGGGGAAATTAAAAGCCCTTCAGAACTTGAAAATATTGTTGTAAAGGAGGATGAAGGAGCTGTTTACCTAAAAGACATTGCGGCCATTAATTTCAGACCAAAAGATGCTACCACTTATGCCAGGGAATATGGAAAACCAGTGGTGATGCTCAGCATTAAAAAGAAAGGTGGAGAGAACATGATTTCCGCAATGGAAAAAATTAAAGAACATATTCCTGAGGCACTGGGTTCATACCTTCCGGATGATTTAGAAATATCTATTACCAGTGACCAGTCTACAAGAACTGAAGACCAGGTGGCTGAACTTGAAAACAGTATCATCTTTGGGGTGATTTTGGTTATTAGTGTTTTGATGTTCTTTCTAGGGTTTAGAAATGCTCTTTTTGTAGGAATTGCTATACCACTTTCAATCCTGCTTTCTTTTTTGATTTTGCCTATTGCAGGAGATTTATCTGGTGTAAACCTCACGTTAAATACGATGGTGCTTTTTGCCACAGTTATGGGGCTTGGAATGCTTGTAGATAATGGAATTGTAGTAGTAGAAAATGTCTATAGACTTATGGATGAAGGCATGCCCAGGATGGAAGCTGCCAAACAGGGAGTAGGAGAAATTGCCTGGCCCATTATTGCCTCAACAGCAACCACTTTAGCAGCCTTTTTACCTCTTGGGTTTTGGCCGGGTATTATGGGGAAATTTATGATTTTCTTTCCAATGACACTTTCTGTGGTGCTGTTTTCATCGCTTTTTGTAGCCTTGGTGATTAACGCAATGCTCACTTCAACCTTTATGAAAACTCAGGAGGAGGAAATGTCAAGAAAAACCATCGTTAAAATTAGTGGGGCTTTATTTGGTTTTGGATTATTGCTGTTAATTTCCGGATTGCTTGACACACACATTATTTTTAAAGTTTTAGGACCAATAATCCTGATAGTTTCATTGGTTCAGGTTTTTATTGGCTGGAAAGACCGATCTAAAACAGCACTTTTACGAAAAGGCTTGGGGGTTTTTGCTGTGGGGATTTTGTTTACTATTCTTGGTTATGTAGGGGGTCCCAAAGCCCTCGTAGGTTTTGGAAACTTATTTATTTTCACCTCTATTTCTTTGTGGTTTTTCAAATATGTTCTGATTCCGGCTTCAAAAAAATTTCAATTCAAGACACTTCCAAAAATTGAAAATCAATACCAGCGTTTTTTGGATTTTGCCCTAAAGGGAAGCAATGCGTACCGGTTCTTTTTTGGAACTGTTGGTTTGTTGATTTTGGCTTTTTTAGTATTTGGATTATTTACCCCACAGGTGTTGTTTTTTCCTGAAAATCAACCCAACCAAGCCA
>NZ_CAXBAN010000243.1:0-4160 GCF_963973675.1 uncultured Planktosalinus sp.
AGATTAAAGATAATTTTAAGAAGATTTGTAAAAATCAAAATATTAGTATGAGTAATAGATTGAATTTTTTGATTATAGATTTTTTGAGTAATTTTAAGATTGAGAATAAAATTGATAATATACATAAACATATAACAGTATGGGAAATTATGAAAATTTTATTAAAAAAAATACAGTTAGTTTTTAAAAGATTTAATACAAATTAGATTAATGATTTCTATTATTGTTTGCTCAAGGAAAAGTAATATATCAGAAAAATTATTTACTTCTATACAAGAAAAAATTGGTTGTCTTTATGAATTAATTGTTATAGATAATTCTAAAAACACACATACAATAGCTTCAGCATACAATTATGGTTTAGAAAAAAGTATTTATGATATAGTTTGCTTTATACATGATGATATTATTTTTCATTCAAACGACTGGGGTTTTAGATTGTTTGAAATTTTTAAAACTAATAATGAAATTGGATTAGTAGGAATAGCTGGATCAAAAATCAAAACCAAATCACCAACTTCCTGGTGGGAAAACAATACAAAATATTGGGTGATGAATTTGATTCAACATTTTCCTGAAAGAAATGAAATAAAAAGAATTAATAGAGGGTTTAATAATAAGCCTTTTGAAGAGACAGTTGTAATTGACGGTGTATTTATTGGATTAAGAAAAACCAAATCAATTAGGTTTAATGAAAATATGAATGCATTTCATAATTACGATCAAAGCATTTGTTTAGATTATTTAAGGCAAGGGCACAAAATTGTGGTTACTAATGAAATACTTCTTGAACATTTTTCTAATGGAATCAAAAATAAAGAATGGTTATTATCAAATTTAAATTTTTATAAACATTATTCAAAATATTTGCCCAGAGCAATTAATAAAGAATCTATTAAACTAGAGGATAAACTTTACAGTTACTTTATTTTAATAAACAATTTTTCTAAATTTAATTTAAAGGTATATGCTTTGAAGTATTGGTTTTACTATTTTTTAAATAAACCTTTTTCAAAGAAACACTGTAGTATCGTTAAAATAATTTTTAAATGATTTTTTCTTGAAACAAGCAATATTAATAACAGCCTACAAAAATTATAGTCATTTAGTAGAAATAATAAATTTCTTTGATAATGTTGATGATTTTAGTATCTATATACATTATGATAAAAAGAGTAAGCTTTCCTTAGAAGAAGTTAATAGAATAAAAACTCGAAAAGTAGTTTCACATTTTTCGCAAAAGTATAAAGTAAATTGGGGAAGCTTCAATCATTTGAGATGCATCTTGTATTTAGCAAAAGAAGCTTTAAAAGACAAAGAAAATGAATATTTTCATCTTATAAGTGGTCATGACTTTCCTACAAAAAATAAAGACTACTTTAAAGATTACTTTTCACAAAATCAACTAAATAATTATTTAGACAATTTTGAAGTCCCCAAAATGGGCTGGGCTAATAATGGTGGTTTAGATAGGCTAGAGTATTATAATTTTTATGATTTATTTAATGCAAAAGTTCCTAAACAGAAAGGTAGAATTAAAATGATATTTAGGTTTCAAAAAAAAATAGGACTTAAAAGGTCCTTTTCAAGTAAATTCCCTAAACTGTACGGTGGCTCGACATGGTGGAGTTTAAACAGATCATGTTTAAATTATGTAAAGGATTATTCCAAAATAAATAAAAAGGTACTTAATCGTTTCAAATTTACGCTATGTTCTGAGGAGTTTTATTTTCAAACAGTTATAATGAATTCTCCGTTTAAGGACAGTGTCATGAACAATAATCTTAGGTATATAGACTGGAGCGCTAGAAATGGAAATAACCCTTCTGTTTTGGACCATTCAGATTTTTTAAATCTTACAAATCATGAGTCCATATTTGCAAGAAAGTTTGAATACCCTTTTTCTAATAGTTTATTAATTATGCTAAAAAAATCAATTATTTGAGCTCGAATAAGAAAGTTTCTATTATCATGGCAACCTTTAACAGGGCACACCTGATTGAAGAGACCTTGGTTTCTGTTCAAAACCAAACCTATATCCATTGGGAGTGCCTAATTATTGATGATGGAAGTACTGACGCTACTCAAGCAACTTTAGAATCTTATTTAAAAAAAAATCCGAGGTTTCAATATTATCAGAGACCTGATAAATATAAAAAAGGGCTGCCTGGTTGCCGTAATTATGGGTTAGATATAGCAAAAGGTGAGTATATCATTTTTTTTGATGATGATGATATTGTGCATCCTCAAAATTTAGAATTATGCATTAATGTTTTGGAAGAATGTAAAAGTGATTTTTGTATTTATAAAAAGCAAAGCTTTACCGGAAGATATATAGAGTCCTTTGTAAAACAAAATGATAATTATAACAAAGTTGTTATTAATTTATATAATTTTCTAACCAATAAAGTACCCATAGCATCCTGTACTGTAATGTGGCATATTTCCTGCTTCGATAATATTCGATTTAATGAAAATTTAATGTATGCTGAGGAATGGGAATGTTATTTGCGTATTTTAACCACAAACAAAAAAGGTGTTATGCTTAATAATATTCTTTATTTTAACCGAAAGCACCCTCAATCTAATACCGGTGAATTCTGGAGCCATGACCCAACACGTAGGGCTTCAAAAATAGAAGCTTGTCGTTTAGTAATTAATCATCTTGCGGAACACAAGCATTTAACCTATCAACTTGGTTTATATTTTGTAGGTTTGGCTCATTTTTTAAAAGAAAAACAAATTTTTAACTATGTTAGGGCACATAAGAAAGCTTTTAATACCATAGAGAACTTAAAGTTGAAGACAAGATATTATGCTAATGGACTTATTCGACCTCTCTATAAACTCAAAAAGAGACTTAGTTAAAACCTATCAAATACTATGCAAAAGAAAACCAAACTTCTTATTGTATCAGAATCAATTGATGTCAATGACAGTAGTGCTTCCAAAGGCCGGGTGGCTTTGATTCAAAATTTAATAAAAGCCGGTTTTCATGTAAAAGTATATCATTTTAATAGAAAAGAGATTGAACTAACCGATTTAGAATGTGTCTCGATTCAGGAACAAAAGAGCACCCCATGGTATCTATTATCTAAATTACAATTGCTGATTAAACGCTTAACAGGCTGGAATGCAAATAACCAAATTGAAAAAAAGTGGGGCTTTTCATTTGCACATTTTAATGATACTTATAGCATTAAAAAAACTTTACAAAAGGAAGACTCAAGGGAGTTTGACTGGGTGATCACCTTGAGCAAAGCAGCTAGCTTTCGCCCTCATAAAGCGCTTCTTGGTTTGCCTGAATGGCATACCAAATGGCTGGCTTATATTCATGACCCCTATCCCATGCATTTTTACCCCCGGCCTTATACCTGGGTGGAGCCTGGCTATTTTCAAAAACAAGAGTTTATGCGGGCCATCTCCAAAACCTGTGCCTATGGGGTGTTTCCTTCACGTTTGTTGCAAGAGTGGATGGGGAGTTATTTCCCTGATTTTTTGGAAAGAGGTGTAGTTATTCCACATCAATGGGTTGAAACTCCAAATACCTTGACTGAAATTCCTGATTATTTTAAAAAGAATTCTTTTACAGTGCTCCACGCCGGTGCCCTGATGAAACAACGTAATCCTATAGGACTGATAGAGGGGTTTCAACTGTTTTTAAAAAAAGTTCCCGACGCACGAGCAAACACCCAATTAGTGTTATTGGGAAGGCATGAGTATCACAAGGAAGTTCTGATTCAAAAGCAACAAGTAATTCCACAGCTATATGTAAGTACAGGGTATGTACCTTTTAAGGAGGTACAAGTGCTTCAAGACAATGTATCGGTCAACGTGATACTGGAAGCCAAAGCAGAGATAAGTCCGTTCCTGCCCGGTAAGTTTCCCCATTGTGTAGCAGCTTGTAAGCCCATACTGCATTTAGGGCCTGCATTAAGTGAAACCAAACGCTTGTTGGGTGAAGAATACACCTTTTCTGCAGAAATTGACGATGTGGTAAAGATTTCAGAACTGTTGATGACACTGTATGAAAACTGGAAAGAAAAAAAGGATAGTCCTAAGTATAATTTCAAAGAATTAAACCGGTATCTTGGAGTGGATTATTTGAGAGAAACTTTAGAAAAATTAAAGTCAGAATAGTAAAAAATAAATAGAATAAA
>NZ_CAXBAN010000244.1:0-4158 GCF_963973675.1 uncultured Planktosalinus sp.
TTAAGCTTCATCTTTGGCCTTATCAGTATTCTTAAAATTGGTATGATTGCGGTTCTCTTTTGCATACAAATTGCTGTAAGCGGTCGTAATTTCTGAGTTTAACTTTAAACTTTCAGCTAACTTTATATTCTCTTTACAACTTAATAATGAAAAGCTTAGCATTAAAAGTAATAGTGCCTTATGTAAAAACGTTGTTTTCATTGTATTTTTTTGATTTTAAACTTTTGTGCATGAGACTTTAGCTTTTTGGAACTATTTAAAAAAACTGAGCAGAGATGAATTCTTTGCCCAGTTTTAGGCAAATTGTATAAATATACCAGCTTAGTTAGATAACTCCGGTTTGTGTACCCATAGATAGCCCCATGAATCTTCAATCGCTTCATTCCATTTTTCACCGGCTTTTTTCATTCGATCCCGCATTTTATCGGCTTTCTTTTTACCATTGGCTTTTTCATACTCTTTAAATGGGTCACTACTTTCATCCAAAGCGGCATAATCTTTATAAAATCCCACCAAAGTATAATCAGCACCATCTTTACCAGCACCCATACTATATGACCAATATCCTGAGAGATCTTCTCCCATCTCAGTCATAACATCAATATACTCTTGAATAGCTTCGCTAAAAAGGGTGTTGTTATTGACTATAAAACTGGTATTCCAGAGAAGTTTGTATGGCCCCTCCCAGTTTTTTTGGCTCCATTTAGGAAGTTGTCTTGCGAAACTTCGTTTCACTTTTTCAACATGAGGCGCGGTAAAGTTCCTAATAATCTCATAACAGCCTTTCCAACCATCGTCATCTTCATCCATTTCTGCCCAGTTATCCATAGAACTTACAACCCTATACACATTGCCTTCTCCCTGAACACGTCTCCACACAGCCCAACCATCTTCACCGCTGTTTTCTAAATAACAGTCTTTCAATTTTTTCATACCATCTTCAAATTGAACAGTATGTCCTTGTTTTACAGTAAATTCCATAAATGCCATTATCCTTCCTCTTTCTTCTTCTTGTCCTAAAGCGAAAAGCGGCAGGACTAATAAAATAAGTAATGCTTTTTTCATAATTGTATATTTTTTAGTTAGTTTGGTGCAAGTTAGACTAGATATCAAGTCTCGTCAATCACATTTTGATGTGGTTTTAGAAGGAAATAGTATATTTGATGAAACAAACCCTATTGTTTTGAATGCGAAAGCTTTAATACTGGTCATCTGTTTTGGTTTCTGTAGCATTAATCCGTTTCTGCTTGCCCAAAATACCATACAGGTCAAAACCCTGACCACAGAAAATGGATTGCACAATCGAAATGTTAAAGCTATACTACAAGACACCAATGGTCTTATGTGGTTTGGCACAGAACAAGGCATCATAAAATATGACGGCAATGCCTTCACAATTTTTAATAGCAATAAAAACAATCCAAACTTTATCCCTTTTGAAGACATCAAACAATTTCAATATGACCCTTTAAGGCAGACGCTCTGGTATATTGCAAATGACAGATTATTTGCATTTTCTGTAAAAAATGAAACAATCATTTCTCATCAACTCATTGACGACAAACTAAAAGGAAAAGTCATTGAAATTTTGTTGGATAAAAACAATGATTTATGGCTCATAGAAGGTGAGGAAAAACCCAATAAAAAACCTGTTCAAATACTTAAAAAATATGATGGTGAGCAAATGAAGCTTATCAAATCTTATGAAAGAAATACCACTGGTTTTACCTCATTGGAATTGACCCCAAAAAATACTATCTGCTGGGCGACCATCAACCATGGGATAACGCTTTTTAACCAAAATGGAACGATTCTGGACAACAAAATTTTAGATACTTATGACTGGCTTGGAAAAGACTTGCATTTTGGTGAGTCTTTTTTTGATGCTAAAGGGCAACATTATTACTTTCCCAAAAGCTCGGGCGGTATAGATTTGTATGAAGATTTAGAGTTTAAAGCCACACTTTTTAAACATCCCGAACCTTTTTATCAAGCTATTGAAAATACAAATGGTGGTATTTGGTTTGCAACACAAAAGGAGTTGTTTTATCTCAATCCTTCAGGTGAAATCAAAAATTATTCAACGTATATCAATGCAAAATTAGACTACCAGAACATCAATCAACTATTTATTGATGCTACAAATTTGTTATGGTTAGCAACAGACAATGGCTTGATAAAAGTCAAACAACACCTTCAAAACTTCCAAAGCATTCTTAAGAGCAAAAACGAGGGGTGGGGCCGATCATTTAGGAGTATTTTTCCTTTAAAAAATGGAAACCTTGCCGCCTTATGCGAAACGGAATGGCAACTTTATGAGATTAGCAATAACGATGAAGCCAAACTTATTCCATTCAAAAACTTAGGTCTAAAACTAGACAACGCAAAGTATTTTGTTTCTGATACTTCAAAAAACAAAGCCTATTCAGTAAACAATGAACTGATAGAAATTAATTTTGAGGATACTTCCATAAAAACCTTTGCTCAATTTGAACCTTTCATAGACGGCACTGAACCAAACCCTATCATTCAATTAAAAAATGGAGAGTTGCTTACGGGACATCGGCTTTCAAAATTGATACGTATACACACTGAGACAAAGGCTTACAAACAAATTTTCAAAACACCCCTCAAAGAAGATTTTTATATACTCCGTTGTTTTGAACAAAGCCAAGTTGACCCTGAAACCGTTTGGGTTGGTACGCAAAACCACGGTATATTGAAACTTAACCTTAATGGAAGTATTGAGAAAATCTATTCTATTCATTCAATACCGGCTTTGAGTAAAAACATTATTTTAAGCATAAATGAGGTAAATTCAAAACTGTATATAGGCACTTATGGTGGTGGGATTAACATTTTAGATTTAAAAGACCAACAGGTTCAGGTGATCAATCAAGAAAAGGGATTGACGAATGACAATGTGGTGTCTATTTTAACAGTAGATGATAATAGTTTTATTGCAGCAACCTATAAAGGTTTGAATTTTGTTGATTTAGTTGAAAATAAATTTCAAAAATTTTTTAAACAAGATGGTATAACACACAATGAATTCAACTACACCTCAGCTTACAAATCAGAAAGCGGACAATTCTACTTTGGTGGGCTGAATGGCATTACCAAATTTTCAGTTGAAAATCTGTCGATAAAACGAGAGTTGCCAGCCATGATTTTGACCCAAATAGAACTATTTAATCAACAAAAAGACAGTCTCATTCGGTTGACGAAATGGAATCAAAAACCAGTAGTTTTATCGCCTTATGACATCAATCTGAAAGTAGACTGGTCAATTCCAGATTATTTTAATAAAGATACTTATACCTATTATACCAAGATGGAAGGTTTGGAAAATCAATGGTTTTATCAAGGCCATACTAACAGCATCCGTTATAACCAATTGCCGGCCGGCGAGTATAATTTGAAAATAAAAGCCTTAGATATCAATGGGAATGAGAGCAAAGCCGGATTGATTATTCCCTTTGTTGTTAAGCCCATTTTTTATAAAACCTGGTGGTTTATACTTCTGATGATGCTTTGTATTGCCGGAATTATTTACAGTGTATTTCAATATCGTCTCCATCAAGCATTGGAAATGGAGCGCTTGCGCACCAAAATTTCAAGCGACCTACACGATGACGTCGGCTCTATGTTGACCGGCTTAGCTATGCAAACCGAAATGCTTGAAATGCAAACCACCAATCCTAATCAAAAAACCAAACTTCATAAGATTACACACCTGAGTAGAAGCACCATTTCTCACATGAGAGATTTGGTGTGGAGTATAGATAGCCGAAGAGACACCTTAGGGAATTTGGTAGAACGCATGCACGAGTTGGCAGAAGAACTTTTATTGCCGGCTCGAATTTCTTACCAAATAGATATAGAAACCCTCAATCTTCAAAAAAAGATAAATTTTAATTCTCGTAGAAATTTGTATTTAATTTACAAAGAAGCCATTAACAACATTATCAAACATTCAGATGCTAAACAGGTTAAAATTAAACTTTATAACCACAAAGGAAATTGTGAGTTTAGCATTAAAGATGATGGTCATGTAAATGTTAAAAAACAAGTTTCGGGATTCGGTCTGGCCAATATGAAAATGAGGGCTCAAAGCATCAATGCCGATTTAAAATTTGATTTGGAAGATGGCTTTGG
>NZ_CAXBAN010000245.1:0-4151 GCF_963973675.1 uncultured Planktosalinus sp.
TTGATGAATAAATTGGTTTAAAATAATACCTTGTTATACCTAATTGCTTGATGAGAGCTTTTAAATTAATAAAACAAGGTTTGGTTGTATGACTTTAATTTTTTGGTTTTGTTACAAGTTTGTTTAAAATTAACAAAATTAATCTCGTTACAAATGTAAACTCGGGGTATTAACCCCGAGTTTTGCTTTACCACGAAAATTAACACTAACCATCAACGTAAATTTTTTGGGTAAAGCGAAATATATTTCTAATTTAAAGACGATTCTTTTTAAAAAGTGTTACACTTACTTAATTTATTTAACTTTACATTATGAATAAAAAAACATTAGTATTAGGAGCTAGTACAAATCCATCAAGGTATTCTTTTTTGGCGATTAATAAATTAGTTGATAATCAATGTGAAGTTGTAGCAATAGGTTTGAAGAAAGGAAAAGTTGCAGGTGTTAATATTGAAATTGAAAAAATTCCTTTTAATAAAATTGACACTCTCACACTGTATTTGAACCCTCAAAGACAAGTGGAATATTATGAATATGTTTTGGATTTGAAACCAAACCGTGTGATTTTTAATCCTGGAACAGAAAACCAGGAGTTTTATAAAATTCTAACTGAAAAAGGTATTAAGTATGAAATTGCATGTACACTAGTACTCCTTGGAACGAATCAATACTAACCCCATAAAGGCAAGGAAGCCATTTAAAATAAGGATAAAGAATCCAAACTCAAAACCAAACCATATTGAACTATTGACGCTAATGATATATGACAAAATTGGCGAAAGAATTGCTATGATAGGAACCCACTTATCCTTCACGTTCCATTTTGTAAATAGACCAAAAGCAAACAGAGCCAGCAAAGGTCCATAAGTATAACCTGCAAAAGTAAACAAGCGTTCAATGACGCTTTCATTTTTAATGATGTATTCAAAAATGAGCATGGTAACTATGAAAACCAATGCAACAACTTTATGAACCTGCTTTCTGACTTTTAATTGTTTTTCGGGGCTGTATTTCTTTTCAATATTTAGTATATCGATACAAAATGAAGTAGTGAGGGATGTTAATGTTCCATCTGCACTTGAAAATGCTGCTGCTATTAATCCTAAACAAAAAAAGATTGCCATTGTTAAACCTAAACCTGATTGGGTAGCGATAGTTGGAAATAAAAGGTCGGGCCGTTCCACACTAATACTGTTTTCTTGTGCAAATGATATTAGTAAAAGACCCAAAACAAGAAATATTAAATTAACTATTACTAGAACAACAGTAAACCAAAACATGTTTTTTTGTGCATCCTTCAACGTTTTACATGTTAAGTTTTTTTGCATCATGTCCTGATCAAGACCAGTCATAACAATAGTTATAAATGCACCACTTAAAAATTGTTTCCAAAAGAAGTTGGCACTTTTAAAATCATCAAAAAAGAACATTTTTGACAATTCACTATCGCTCACAAAACCAATTAAATCACTCCCGGCAATTCCTAAACTATCTGATAAATAATAAATTGCTATACCTGCAGCACTTAACATAAAAAGAGTTTGAAGAGTGTCTGTCCATACAATCGTATTGATTCCACTTTTAAAAGTATAAAGCCAAATAAACAAAATGGTGATAGAAACAGTCGCCCAAAACGGAAAACCTGCTGCGTCAAATATGAGGGTTTGAAAAACTACAGCTACCAGATACAGTCTAAAACTTGAGCCAATTAGTCGTGATAATAGAAAAAATGAAGCCCCTGTCTTGTGTGAAACTTTTCCAAACCTGTCCCCAAGGTAGGTGTAAATGGAAGTTAAATTTAAACGGTAATAAAGTGGTAGTAAAACAAGGCCAACCACTGCATACCCTAATATATACCCTAAAACAACTTGATAATACCCAAACTGTGAAGCCTCCACCCATCCGGGCACCGAGATAAAAGTAACACCACTTAGTGAGGCACCAACCATTCCAAAGGCAACCAAATACCAAGGGGATTGCTTTCCGGCTTTGAAAAAGTCTGCGTTGCTTCCATCTTTATTGGTGAAATGTGAGATTATTAGCAAAACGCCAAAATAACTTAGAATAAGCAGGAGAATATGAGATGGTTGCATTTGTAAGTCGATAAAATTGAAGGCATAAAAGTACAAATATTGTTCACTAATGGTAATTAATTTTTTTACTTTTGGTAAAAAAATTGAGCATGAAACAAATTAATGTAGTGTTATTTTTGTCAATAGCATTTTTTCTGAATTTAACGACTTCAAATGCCCAGGCTGAATATCAATTAATGATAGATGAGGGAACCCATAAAGTAGCAGATGTACAACAAATTGCTGAGGCTTTTTTTCAGGATAAACCCAAGGGCAGGGGCTCAGGGGATAAGCAATACAAAAGATGGGAATATATGGCTTTAAGAATGATGGATGAGTCCGGCTATCTTAAAGCACCGGAATTTTATATTGAGGAACTGCAAGAGTTTAATAACGCTTTAAATGAAAAGGCAAACAGGAATTTTTTAAATGATAACTGGGAAGAAATGGGACCGGTAAGTTGGAACGCAACTACAAGCTGGAATCCCGGAGTAGGTAGAGTCACTGCATTTTCAATTGATGAAAATAATGAAAATCATATAATTATTGGAGCAGAAACTGGTGGCGTTTGGAAATCAATTGATGGTGGTCTAAACTGGTTGCCTCTAACCGATTATTATTCGAATCTTTTTGTGTACTCAACTGCCATGTTACCAGACAATGAAGACGTTTATTTTTTTGGATCTAACATGGGTAGAATTTATAAGTCAATAGATGGTGGAGCTACATGGCAGCAAACAGGCTCAGCAGGGAATTCATTGGTTAATAAAATATTAATTCATCCTACGAATACAAACATTATGTTTGCCAGCTCACAAAACTCCGGTGTTTACAAATCAAATGACGGCGGACAAACCTGGACTAGTGTAATTGCTGATAGCAGGGGTTATGATATTGAATTTAAACAAGATGACCCTAATGTTGTTTTTGCTTCTGGCTTATTTTTTCATAAGTCAATTGATGGTGGAGATACATTTTCGGTATTGTCAGGTTTTGACAATACTGGAGCAAAAATGATTGGAGTTTCTCAAGACGATCCTGAGATAGTTTATGTAGTTGAAGCCTTTGAATCAAGGTTTAATGGTTTCTATGTATCAAACGATACAGGCCAAACTTTTTTAAAACTCAATCATGGCTCTAATAATTACTTTGGATATAGTTTAGTAGCAGATGACACTTCCGGTCAGGCACCCAGGGATATGGACATTGCAGTAAACCCAATCAATAGCAATGAAGTTCATATTGCAGGCATTCATACGTGGATGTCAACAGACGGAGGTCAAACTTTTTCAATAACATCCCATTGGGTTCCTGGAACCGCATCAGCAAATAACATCGGTTATAATCACGCAGATGTTGATATCATTCAGTTTTATGGTAATACCCTCTATACAGGAACAGATGGTGGAATTTTTAAAGCGACCAACACCACAACAATAAATTCAGACTATTATACTGACATTACTGAAGGATTGGGAATCAGACAATTTTATAAAATTGGAATTTCTCAAACAACCCCTGTAGTGGTTTCTGGTGGCTCCCAGGACAATGGAACATCTTTTTACACTGCTAGTCAAGGTTGGAGAGATTGGTTGGGGGCTGATGGGATGGAAAGTTTTATTGATAAAAACAACACCAATATTATGTATGGTACAACTCAGTTTGGCCAATTATACAGAACAACAAATGGTGGAATTACTTATTCCGGTATTAATGAACCGGGTCCCGGACAAGGAAACTGGGTGACTCCATTAGAACAAGACCCGATAGCTCCAAACACACTTTATCTTGGTTATGACCGTATCTACAAATCACAAAATAGCGGTTCAACCTGGACAGCCATTTCACAATTTTTAGGTGGTTCAGCCGATCATCTTAAAATTGCACCAAGCAATCCGGAAGTGATGTATGCATCAAGAGGCGGTCAACTCTATAAAACAACATCAGGAAGTGGTAACTGGCAACAATTATCAGGATTTGGAGGAAATATTAATTCCATAGCAATTCATCCCGTAAACCCAGATAAAGTAGCAATAGCAACCACGAGCGTTTTAAAGGTATTTATTTCAGAAGATGGAG
>NZ_CAXBAN010000246.1:0-4148 GCF_963973675.1 uncultured Planktosalinus sp.
CGCTTTACATTTGTTGTAATCTTTGGCAAAGAGTGTTGTTTATTATTAGTTAGTTGTATTTATTCTGTACGCAATGCGTCCACTGGTTTTACTTTAATTGCATTTTGAGCAGGTATCAACCCTGCCAGTAGTCCTGAAATAATTAATATAGCTAAAGCCACTCCTACTACAAAAAGGTTGACACTGGGATTTGCAAACATCGTATCAGGTGCTGTACTATTTTCTAAGATTGAATTAATTATCGCCAATACAGCTGTAGCCAAAACTATACCTGACATACCAGAAATGATGGTTAAAAAAACAGATTCTAAAATAATTTGGGAACGAATACTCCATGGTGTTGCCCCCAAAGCCCTTTTTATTCCAATTTCTTTAGTACGTTCTTTTACCACTATCAACATAATATTACTAATTCCAATAACTCCTGAAAGCAGTATTAAAATCCCAACAAAGTAAGCCACGGCATTCAAAGCGATGAACAATCCGTTAATTTTAGAAAATTGCTCGTATAAGTCAAAATGTCCAATTGCCCTGTCATCATCGGGGTGAATGGTGTGTCTGGTTTTCAAGAGTTCAAACACCTGCTCTTTAAGTTGTGTAATTGAGGCGTTGTCTTGAGCAGTTATTGCCATCCAGCCGACGTTATCAGCCCGGTTAAAGGCTTGAGAAAAAGCAGTAAAAGGCACATAAATTTCTTTTTGGGCTTCTTCAACATCGCCATTATTATTACCAGACTTTCTGTAAGTTCCTACAATCATAAAGTTGACTTCATTAATTTTAATAAATTCTCCAATATGATCTTCTCCTTTCTCAAAAAGAGCGTTTTTCACTGATTCACCAATGATTGCTACTTTTCGTTTTTGTTCAATATCTGAATAGTTGATGAACCTCCCCGAGGTGATGTCCATAGGTTGCTGTAAAATATATTCAGGATAATCTCCATAGACATTGAAAGCACCTGTATTGATTCCTCTCACAACATTATTAGCTCCACCAAAGCCGCCCAGTTGGTTTCTGGGAGACACATACTTTAATTCGGGAATCTGGGTTTTCAAAGCCTCGACATCGTCAAGCTTGAAGTTATACCTTCTTCCTTGAGGCAATCCCTTATAGGGTTTTGATGCTGTTTGGGACCACATAAACATTGAGTTTGTCGCCATACCTGAAAAGCCTTTTTTTACACCATTTTCAAGACCTTTTCCTGCAGCGAGTAGAATGACTAAAATAAAAATACCCCATAAAACCCCAAAGGCTGTCATGAGTGTTCTAAACCAGTTAGCACTAAGAGCTTCCAAAATTTCGTTCCAGCTGTCCTTACTAAAAAGATTAGTCATCGTTTAAGGCTTCAATAGGTTTAATTTTTGCCGCTCTATATGCAGGAAAAAAGCCTGCAATGGCACCTGCAACAATGAGAATGAATACCGTTGAAATTGCAATATTAAAGTCTACAGAGGGGTTTGAAATAAATTCAGTTTCTATAGCCGGTCCGGCTAGTTCCAAAAGTCCCAAGCCAAAAATAAGCCCTAAAAAGCCTGCAATGGCTGTTATAAATATTGATTCATGGAGAATCATCCAAATGATTGACCAAGGTTCTGCACCAATGGCTTTGCGTATTCCAATTTCTTTAGTTCTTTCCTTAACAATTATGAGCATAAAATTACTTACACCCACCACCCCAGCGATGATGGTGCATATTCCAACGCCCCAGAAAAACAAACTTATCATATTGTTCAGGTCATAGAATCGTTTGGTTTCCTGTAAATTACTTCTCACAGTGATTGCCCTGTTATCTGTTGGCGCGATGGTATGTCTAGTCTTTAATTGGTTTTCAAGTTGCGTTGTAAAAATGTTTGAAGCTTCTACATCGCGGTTAAAATTTCCTGTGCTTTGAAGTGTAAATGCAATATTTCTAATATTATCTCCAGCATTAAATACTTTTTGACTAGTTGATAAGGGCATCATGATTCTTGCTTCTTCCCTTTCTCCCCCCGGATCTGTAAAGACTCCTATCACTTTAAATTTGATTCCAGAAATGTCAATATATTCACCAATGGCGTTATTACCCTTAAAAAGATCTGTAAACACTTTATGACCAATTACTGCTACTTTTTCAATATTTTGTTGGTCATAATTGTTTATGAACCGACCGGCTGTCATTGATTCATTTTCTAAAAACTGATAATCAGGAAGTGCTCCTTCTATTCGGTAACTTCCATTTTCATTTTTGTAGGTAGTCATGCCTGACCAAATCCTGTAAATGGATGATTTGTATTCCAGTTGATCCTGGTATTTTAAAACTGTCTGGTCAAAGTCGTTATTTTTTAACTGTATAAATCTTCCGGGGTTTAATCCTTTATATCCTTGAGATGTAACTCCGGTCCAAACACTGATTCTGCTTGCGGCATCTCGTTCAAATTGTTTGGCCACTCCGTTTTCTATACCTTTTCCAGTTGCTAGTAAAATTACAAGAATAAAAATACCTGAAGCTACTGAAAGTCCAGTTAAGAATGTGCGAAGTTTATTTTTACGGATGGCTTCAAAGATTTCCTGCCATCGTTCTAAATCAAACATGGAGAGCAGTTTTGGCGCGTTGTTGTTTTACTGTTGAATCATTTATAATCAAGCCATCTTTGAGATGTACAATTCGTTTTGTCATATGAGCTATATCCTCCTCATGAGTTACCAGTAAAATGGTTTTTCCTTCATCGTTGATGTTTTGAATCAACTCCATTACTTCATAGGATGTTTTGCTGTCCAGAGCACCAGTAGGTTCATCTGCCAGGAGTACTTTTGGGTCTGATGCCAATGCCCTTGCAATAGCCACACGTTGTTTTTGTCCACCGGAGAGTTCATTTGGTAAATGAGTAGCCCATTCAGCCAAGCCTACTTTTTCGAGATAGTGCATTGCTTTTTCAAGGCGTTCAGCGCGTTTTATTCCCTGATAATAAAGAGGCATGGCTACATTGTCAAGAGCTGATTTGTAATTGATCAGGTTAAAAGACTGAAAAATAAACCCCAGAAATTTGTTTCGATAGCGAGCAGCAATTTTTTCATTGAGATTTTTTATGAGTACCCCATCGAGTGTATAGGTGCCTTCATCAGCTTCATCAAGGATACCTAAAATGTTTAGCAAAGTGGATTTACCGGAGCCGGATGAACCCATAATTGAAACCATTTCACCTTGCTTTACAGAAAAGTCAATGCCTTTTAACACGTGTAGTGACGTACTTCCGGTTTTGTATGATTTGTGCAACGATTTGATTTCAATCATTTTAATAAAAACTTATGCTATTTACAATTATCTTAAGTAGTATGCAATATTATAGATAGTTACATTAAAAAATGTGAAAGTGATGTTAATTAAGTGAAGCATTTAAAAAGCTATGCATTGTCTTCCTTTCTGGCTTTTTGTCGGCTTTTATAAATTAAAAAGCCTATCACACCCACTAGCAGATAAGGAAAGGCCATTAAATATAAAATTCCGTTGTTGATGCCTTCTGCGGTTGAGCCATCTGCATCAGATTCCAAAACGGCACGGCACATTGCACATTGGGCATTGATTTCCGGAAGGAAAAAAAGTGTCAAAAAAAAGATGATGAGCTGTTGCTTTTTCATGAGTAGTATGGCGAAATCATTAAAAAAACTATCACTCCGGAAACAGCTACATAGAGCCAGATAGGGAATGTAATTTTTGCAATTTTTTTATGTTTATCAAAACGTTGTGACAATGCTCTTACAAAACTAATCAACACAAGTGGAATTACAGCAATGGACAGTAAAATATGAGAAATCAATATAAAAAAGTACACTGTCCTGATACTGCCTTCACCTCCATAAGGTGTAGATGTTGAGGTCATATGATAAATTACATACATTACAAGAAAAAGCGCTGAAAGCCCAATAGCAAGTTTCATTAGTTTTTCATGAGCGTTGCGGTTTCCTTTTTTTATTTGAATGATTGCGAGCACTAAAATAAGTGCGGTTAAGGCATTGATTGAAGCATAAATAGGCGGCAAAAAACCTAGCCGCTCTACTCCTGGAATCTCCAGTTTAACTGAGAATAATATAGCCACTACCAGTGGTATCAGAATGGAAAGTGCTACGATCCATCTGTTGTATATTTTTTCTTTTTTAGTATTTATTGTATT
>NZ_CAXBAN010000247.1:0-4132 GCF_963973675.1 uncultured Planktosalinus sp.
GGCACTTATTTGAGCTTTCAGAGGGAAAAATCAACCTGAAAGAAAGCGATGAGGATCTCTCCAATGCTTCAGATTTAATGAAAAGCAAAAAGAAACACTCCAATGGAGGATCTCACAAAAAAAATCACAAGAACAGACCACGTAAACGCTACTAAGACTTTACTTTATGGGTATATTCAAAATTGAAGGCGGTCATAAACTAAAAGGGTCAATTCAACCACAGGGAGCCAAGAATGAAGCGCTTCAAATTTTGTGTGCCGTATTGTTGACCCCTGAAAAGATTGAAATAAAAAACATTCCGGATATCATTGATGTCAATAAACTTGTTTCCGTTCTTGAGCATTTGGGGGTCAAAACCCAGAAAAAAGGGAAGGGGCACTATATTTTTCAGGCAGATGATTTGGATTTGAGCTACCTTGAATCAGAATTATTCAAACAGGAGGGAAGCTCATTGCGAGGTTCTATTATGATTGTAGGTCCATTATTGGCTCGTTTTGGCAAAGGCTATATACCAAGGCCCGGGGGTGATAAAATTGGACGCAGAAGGCTGGACACCCACTTTGAGGGTTTTATTAAGCTGGGAGCAACGTTCCGCTATAACAGGGAGGAGCGTTTTTATGGCGTAGAAGCTCCTAAAGGATTGACAGGCACTTATATGTTGCTGGATCAAGCTTCGGTAACCGGAACAGCCAATATTGTTATGGCTGCCGTGTTAGCTAAAGGAATCACTACTATTTACAATGCTGCTTGTGAACCTTATTTACAGCAACTTTGTAATATGCTAAACAGTATGGGCGCTAAAATTAGCGGAGTAGGTTCCAATCTGTTAACGATTGAGGGTGTTGAAGCACTCGGGGGATGTTCCCATGTTATTTTACCCGATATGATTGAAATTGGCAGTTGGATTGGACTGGCAGCCATGACCCGCAGCGAACTAACCATTAAAAATGTAAGCTGGGAAAATCTGGGAATCATTCCGGACACCTTCAGAAAGCTGGGAATCACTTTAGAAAAGAAGGGCGACGATATTTACATTCCTGAGCAGGATCATTATGAAATACAGAGTTATATAGACGGTTCTATTTTAACAATTGCTGATGCTCCATGGCCCGGATTTACGCCCGATTTATTAAGTATTGTATTAGTGGTATGTACCCAGGCCCGGGGAAGTGTACTAATTCATCAAAAAATGTTTGAAAGCCGGTTGTTTTTTGTCGATAAACTCATCGATATGGGCGCTAAAATTATTTTGTGTGACCCACACAGAGCAACAGTCATTGGACACGATTTTCAGTCGATGTTAAAAGCGACTACCATGGTTTCGCCAGACATCAGGGCCGGTATTTCTTTGTTGATTGCAGCCCTTTCTGCTACCGGTACCAGCACAATTCATAACATCGAGCAGATTGATCGCGGCTATGAACACATCGTGGAGCGACTTCAGGGTATTGGTGCTAAAATCTCACGAATTGAGTAAAATTAAAGTTTCGTCATTATTTTTCATAAAAAGTAGGGTTGGAATGGTTTAAACTGTTCTAAGAGTAAATAACCTTAATTCTAAATTTATGAAAACTATTGCCCACATCTCAGTATATTTTATACTTGGTTTTTTTCTCTTTACTTCCTGTACAACAGATGAAGTTGATTTACCTGACAACAATGAAACTAGCATCAGTAAGACTTCACTGATGGCCAACTTGCTAACCCGTATGTCAGAACCCCCCACTGAACCCACATCCATAAACTGTGTGAGTCTCAATTATCCCCTGAATCTGGTTATTTTCAATGCCGCAGGCCAACAAACCGGTACACAGACCATTAACAATGATTTGGATTTACTGCTTTTTATAACCAATTTAGAAGCAGGCTCTACATTTACCATAGCATTTCCGCTTACAGTGACCCTTGAAACCGGTGCAACAGTACAAGTCAATAATTTACAGGAATTACAAGATATTATTATCGCATGTGATTCTGCCGGAGGACAAGTACCCGGGGACTTTACAACGCTTTTAACTGACGGTGCCTGGTATGTCAATTATTTCTTTGATGATCAGGATGAAACTTTTCTATTCAACGGTTATCAATTTAATTTCAATGCAGATCAAACAGCAGTGGCAGATAATGGTTCCACTCAAGTAAACGGAACCTGGAATTTATCCGGTAGCTCAACACCTGACCTTCTATTGTTTTTTGGATCTACCAGCCCTTTTGATGAATTGGATGAAGACTGGGACATCCTTGAAGCAACCCCTCAAATCATTCGTTTAAAGCACGTGAGTGGAGGTGATGGAAGCGTAGATTACTTAACCTTCGGAAGAACGCCCACTACCGGTGGTGGAGGCAACTCAAACAATTTTATTGAACACTTGACAACTGATGATTGGTTTGTAAGCCTGCTAGATGATGATGGTGAAATTGAAACCTGCCATTATGTTACTTATACCTTCAATTTTGCAGCCAATCAAACTGTAACTGCAACAAGTGCGAACAATACCGTAAATGGTAGCTGGGAAGTGCAAACCAGCAGCAGTGGTCTTGACCTGGTGCTAAACTTTGAAATTACCGGAGAAGACGATCCTTTTGACGATTTGAATGACGACTGGGATGTTGTAGAGTTTAATTCAAGCCTACTTTCATTATTAGATGTGAGTGGCGGAAATGGCGGTACAGATATCCTTAAATTTGGTAGAACACCGGCTGAAAACTGTTCAGGAGGAGGCAACATTCAGGCGCTTGTTGATGTGATGATTTCCGGTTCGTGGTTTGTGGCAAGTTATGTAGATGACGGCAACAATCAAACGGGGACCTATTCAGGCTATGAAGTAGATTTTCTTTCTGATGGAAACGTTACAGCCGGCAATGGTAACCAAACACTTACCGGAAGCTGGACGGTTACTTTAAGTGGCAGTGGTAGCGGACTGGATTTAGACTTAGACTTTGGTTCACAATCACCTTTTGATGAGTTTAATGACGACTGGGATGTAGAAGGGTTTACTGAAACCGCAATTGACCTTAAAGACGTTAGTGGTGGTGACGGTACTATTGATACCTTACGATTTGAGAAGTTATAAATAAATCTTGTTTCCATATCAACCTTAAAACCGCCTAATTGTTTAGACGGTTTTTTATTTTTCAGGCACTTTGGTAGCCTGCCAGTTGACCACCTTCCAATTGCCAACACGTTTTAAGAAGGTACCACTGTTGAGATAGTACTGTACTTTATTTTCTGTAACTCCTTTCATTTTAAAAGCCACTACAGCCACATCGTCATACACATTGATTTGAATTTCTTCTGCAGTAAAAACTGTTTTTGGCGTGTCTGAAACATCTCTTTCATTTTCAAAACCAGCCATGATTTCGGCTTTTCCAAAACGGGTGCCGTTGGAGCTGGTGTAGATGAGGTCTTCTGCCCAGAATGATTCGTGGACATCGCGGTCGTTGTTGGAGGCCCCTTCCATAAAGCTGTGGAGGAGTTGGGTTAAGTGGTTTGTTTCAGTTGTGTTTTGGCCTGTGAAGACCAGGGGCAGGAGGAAGAGGAAGGTTGCTATCGCTGTTTTCATACTAAGGCATTTCAATTGGTTTTTGAAAATTAAGAAATTGTGGACTATCTAAAGACCGATTTCCTAATATAGAATCATATTAAAGAAGCGAGTAGTCGCTTTATCCCATGTTTTGGCAGTGAGTAAGGTGGGAGTATCCTTAGATGAGCCACTAGGCTGACCCGTCAAGGACGGGTCATCTTGGGAGATACTTAATGGATACTTAATAGATGGTGTATGGATAGTGTATGACTAGAGTATGAAATTACAAAAAATTATACTTGGGTCCTTATAGATTTAGGACAGCAGGGCAAGGGGAGTTTTAAATAGTATTAAGCATTGCGTATTAGGATAGGCAAGAAGATAGATCTACAAAATTAGAACCTTGAACACTGCACTATTAAGGGCAGATGTGTTTTTCAAACATATATTTAGAAAGTTCCTTGAGGGTTTTACCTGTTTTCGGGTGCAGGCCGGGAGAGGTGAAGTACTCCAATTCGCCTGCCGGGTTTTTTCCATACCATACAAGAGCAGTGCCGTCAGGAGTTTTATAGGTGGGGTCACAATCAGCATCCACCTGTTTTAAATTA
>NZ_CAXBAN010000248.1:0-4131 GCF_963973675.1 uncultured Planktosalinus sp.
ATGTCTAGCTTTGGAATAGTTATTGATTGTGAAGAATATACCGACGAGAAGTTACAAATTACACTAGAATCTTTACAAAAAATAGAGTATAATAACACTTCAGACAAAACGCTTGATACAATTTATTTTCTTGATTGGGCTAATGCGTTTTCAAAAAAAACAACACCTTTAGCCAAACGATTCACAGATAATTTTCAAAGTCAGTTTCACTTTGAACGAAGCCACAAGAGAGGTAAAACCATTCTTCATTCAATTTCAGACAGTAAATTCAATAATTTAAACTGGGAGCGCGGTGAAGAACGTGATATTTTAAAAGCAATTCCTGCCCATCCTATAAAACCCGGTGAGAGTTATACTTTCAACCTGGTATATGAAGTAAAGCTGCCAGATAGTAAATTTACTCGTTATGGACACCTCAAAAATGGTGATTACAATTTAAGATACTGGTATATAACCCCGGCAGTTTTTAATGAATCTTGGAAGCATTTCAGCCATAAAAATCTAGATGATTTTTATATGCCGCTTTCAAACATCAGTATAAATTTTAAAACAGCTGATTCTTATTTTCTTACATCAGATCTGGATGTGCTGGATATAAGAAAAGAAAACGGTTTTGAAACTACCCAATTATATGGGGTTAAAAGAAATTCAGCTACAATTTACCTCAACCTACATCCTAATTTTGAAGTTATTGTAACTGATGATCTCGAAGTTCACACCAGTATCGACGATAAAGGTTTATACCCTCCATTAAAAGCAATACAAATTGACCGGATTATTAAATATCTTGAAGCTGAACTAGGGCCCTACCCATTTAAAAAAATGGTAGTTTCAGATGAAGATTACAGGCAAAATCCAGCTTGGGGCCTCAATCAGCTTCCAAATTTCATAAGACCTTTCCCTGACGGGTTTCAATATGACATTGAACAGCTAAAAACTATTACCGGCGTTTACATTAAAAATACAATTCATATAAATCCCCGCGAGGAGCACTGGTTGTTAAGTGCATTACAAATTTATCTTATTAAAAAATATACAGACCGATATTATCCTGATATGAAAATTGTTGGGAATCTCAGTAGAGTATGGGGCTTAAGGTGGTTTTACGGAGCTCAATTGGATTTCAATGATCAATACCCATTTATATATTTAAACTCTGCAAGGTTAAATATTGACCAGCCACTTAGTACCCCAAGAGATTCACTTATAAAATTCAATGCTGAAATTGCCTCAGGCTATAAAGGTGGTGTGGGTTTAAATTACCTTGATCACTATCTTGGAAACAACATACTTTCAGAAAGTATTCAAGATTTTTATAATCAGAATGCTCTTAAAAACACCTCTGTCTCTACATTTGAATCAATATTAAAATCAAACACAGATAAAGATATTAACTGGTTTTTTAATGAGTATATAAATACCAATAAAAAGTTAGATTATAAAATAAAAAGGATTGAAGAAAGTAAAGATTCACTGAAAGTAACTATCAAAAACAAACGTAAAAACTCATTACCATTTCCATTATTCGGAATGTATAAAAAAAATATTGTGCACACGCAATGGGAAAAAGGGTTTGACAGTACAAAAACAATCACAATCCCAACGTATGGGGCAGACAGGGTTGCCATCGATTATGAACAAATTCTACCGGAATTTAATAAAAGAAATAATTACAAAAAAAAGAAAGGCCTGTTTAACAAACCTTTTCAAGTAAGATTTTTACAAGATGTGGAAGACCCTGAATACCACCAACTTTTTGTAATTCCGATTTTTGAATACAACCTGTATGATGGTCTCACTATTGGTTCTCGTTTACATAATAAAACGGTATTGGCTAAAAACTTTCTTTACAGACTCGATCCGCAATTTGGATTTAATTCAAAAACCCTTGTTGGAGGTGCTAGTTTGAGATATTTCCATGATTTTGAGAACAAAAAACTGTATGCCCTTAGGTTTGGCACTTCTTATAATAGGTTTTCATACAACACAGATTTATTCTATAACAAGTTTAATTTTTGGAGTACACTGGCATTTAGGGAAAAAAACCTGAGGAGCAACAAAAGACGATTTATTAACTTGAGAAATGTTTATGTAAAGAGAGATATCGATTTTGATGTTATCATCCCTGAAGAACCAAATTACAATGTCACTAATATTCAGTATGTATATGCTAACATAAATTTGATTGACCATTTAAGTTATAAATTGGATTATGAGGTTGCAGATAAATTTCAAAAAATATATGCAACCATTCAATACAGAAAACTTTTTTTAAACAATCGGCAATTAAACTTAAGACTTTTTGCCGGGGCTTTCTTAAAAAACAATGATCGTTCAGGTTCAGATTATTTTAGCTTTGCTTTAGATCGCCCAACAGATTATATGTTTGATTACAATTATTATGGCCGTTCTGAAAGCACAGGTTTATTTAGTCAACAATTGATAATTGCAGAAGGTGGTTTTAAATCAAAATTTGAAACACCCTATGCCAACCGATGGATACTTACACTAAATTCCAGCACTAATATTTGGCGTTGGATTTATGCCTATGGAGATGTTGGAATGGTCAATAACAGAGGCTTGGGAACACAAACCTTTTTTGATACAGGTGTTCGACTCAATCTTGTAGCAGATTATTTCGAATTATATTTCCCACTATATACAAGTAACGGTTGGGAACCCGGTTTTGACAGGTATGACCAAAAAATTAGGTTTATTGTTACTTTAAATCCCGAAACCCTGTTTAGGCTTTTTACCAGAAGGTGGTATTAAGTTATAGGAGTTCGATTCCATCTTCTTTAATGGTTATCATTTTATCTTTATACAAAGCACCTATAGCTTTTTTAAATAGTTTTTTACTCAATCCAAGTTGATTTTTAATTTCTTCAGGAGAAGATTTGTCATGCAATGATAAAAATCCGCCGGCAGCTTTGAGTTCCTCATAAATGAACTCTGCGTTGGGCTCAATGCTTTTATATCCTTCAGGCTGAATTATTACATCAATCTTGCCGTCTGATCGTACCTTTTTTATATAAGCTTCCATTTTATCACCCGTGCGAATGTCTTCAAAAATATTTTCGATGTAAATCAATCCTTCATGCTTTTGATTGATAATGACGTTTGCTCCCTTTTCTGTTAAATGAGAAACTAATATGTTTACTTTATCAAACTTCTGCACTTGAATATCATCATTATTGAGATATTTTTTTGTTTTGCTGGAGCCAACTAATCGATTGGTCTTTTCATCAAGATACATATAAGTAATATACCAGTTTCCAGCTTTCATGGGTCTGGCCTGTTCTTTAAATGGAACAAAAAGATGCTTTTCAAGTCCCCAATCCATAAAGGCTCCTATTTGATTGACCTCTTCACATCTTAAATAAGCAAATTGATTGAGTAGAATAAAAGGTTCTAGAGTAGTAGCCACAGGACGTTCTTCATGATCCAGATAAACAAACACTTGAAGGGTTTCCCATATTTTAAATTCTTTAGGCACATACTTGTTAGGCAGTAATACTTCATTCCCTTCATCATCTGCCAAATAAAGTCCTTGTTGCGTTTCTCTTATAATATCAAGATGATTGTACTGGCCTATTTGAATCATAATTATGTTATTATTTTGATGCAAAGGTAATCTAAAGTCACAAAAAAAGCGCCTTTAAATGAAGACGCTTTTTTTGAATTGTATCTGCTTTCATTTAGTAAACAGATTCTTTTTTGAAATGCTTTGTCAAAAGATAGTAAACTACAGCTCTGTACTTATTTCGGTTTGATTTACCATAAAGTTCCATCACAGCGTCAATCCCTTTATCAAGATTTGGACCATCACTAAGGCCAAGTTTACCAATCAAAAAATTCTTTTTTACAGTTTCTAATTCAGGCGAATCTGAACCTGAAACAGTAGCAGCATCGGCATTATAGATAGAAGGACCACAACCAATAGTTACTTTTGTCAATAAATCCATATCAGGATTAACTTTACACTTATCTTTTAAATCTGCAGCATATTTTGCGATTAATTCTTCTCTTTTACTCATAGAATTTGTTTTAAAGATTAACACTTAAAGTTACAAAAAAGTCATGAACCTAAAAAGAAAATCATTTTATATTTCAAAAAAATCTATAGAACCG
>NZ_CAXBAN010000249.1:0-4108 GCF_963973675.1 uncultured Planktosalinus sp.
GTCTGAATTTCCTTCACGAAGCACGGGATTTACAGCACTGCCTTTTATTTTATCATAGCGACTTTTGATATCTTTTTCCCTCTCGTTTTGTGGTTCTTCAGGGTAATTGGGTATTGCATATCCTTTTTGTTGAAGCTCTTTGATAGAAGCATTGAGCTGGGGTACAGAGGCACTTATATTGGGAAGTTTTATAATATTTGCTTCTGGGGTTTTTGCCAGTTTACCTAATTCTTCTAAATCATCAGCGACTTTTTGTGTTTCAGAGAGGTAGTCCGGAAATTTAGCAAGAATTCTTCCTGCCAGAGAAATATCCCTTGTTTCCAGTTGAATTCCTGCAGGTGCTGTAAATGCCTGTACTATGGGTAAAAATGAATAAGTGGCCAGAGCCGGCGCCTCATCTGTTTTGGTATAAATGATCGTTGATTTTTTAGTCATGCTATCAAATTTTTAAGAAAATTAAATCTGTGTTCAATCAAGGTTGATTGATGGATTGCAAATATACGCATTCAAAATGCCTTTTAAAAGCAACAGAATAAATTATGTTAGGTTTCAATCTAGGGTTTGGCTAAATAATTATTACCTTAGTGGTAAATAAATAGAGTCAATCATTTTTTGTTTCCATTGAATATGAACTCCGGCATTCAATCTATAAAAATCCATCGTAAAGAAGCCGACTTAACTACAACAAAGGATGATCTTGTTGCAGTAGAAGCACCTCTTGAAATTCAGGTGCAGCATTCCAATGAAAGTCAGGCAAAATCAATTTCGGTTACGATGCGCACTCCCGGAAATGACACCGGTTTGGCACTTGGTTTTTTGTTTACAGAAGGGTTGATTAAGAATTATCAACAAGTTAAAAACGCATTTTCGTTTGGAGAGAACGTTGTAGTGGTTCAATTGAATGAAGGAGAAACCATAGAACTTCAAAACAGCGAACGAAATTTCTATACCACTAGCAGCTGCGGCGTTTGTGGAAAATCAAGCATCGAAGCAATACAAACTATTTCACAGTTTAAAATCAAAAGTGCGGGTGTTCCGTTTGAAGAAGTGTTTTTTGGCCTTAAAAAAACGTTAGAAAAACAACAATCACTCTTTAGTCTAACCGGAGGAATTCACGCTGCTGCAATTTTTAAATTAAATGGGGAATTAGAATTGATCCAGGAAGATGTGGGGCGTCACAATGCTTTAGATAAGCTCATTGGGGTTGCACTTCAAAAACAATTACTTCCACTTGAAAATCGTATTTTACTATTAAGTGGTCGGGCCAGTTTTGAGCTGGTTCAAAAAGCGATTATGGCTGGAATTGGAACTATAGTTGCTGTTGGTGCACCTTCAAGCCTGGCAGTTCAACTTGCCCGTGAAAACGATCAAATACTTATCGGATTTTTAAAACAAGACAGTTTTAACATCTATTCCGGTTCACTAGGTTAAAATTTGCCCTGAAACTTTATAGAATTCATTATATTTGGTATGAACAATAACTGAAAGTAGGTTTTAAAACTGCTTTAATAATCAAGTATTCATGTCCAAAAACTTAAGTGAACTTTCTGCCCGAAAAGGATTAAAAGACAATCTTTTTGACCGAATGGGTAAACTAGCACGTCAAAACGGTACCCCAGAAAAAGATGAACTGGAACGGCTGGCTGATGAATTTCTAATCGGGACTGCAAACACCTTTGGTACGACTACTTTTTACGACTTTATGAAACCTGAGAACAAAAGCAAGAAAGTGTATGTCTGTAATGGAACTGCTTGTGTCTGTGCAGGAACTCAGGATGAAGTGATTGATGTTTTAAAACAAAATTTTAAGGCCGAAGAAATTGGACATATGACTTGTTTGGGGAGATGTCATGAAAACAGTGCCTTTCACTATGAAGGAACTAATTTTTCCGGGGAAGCCATCAAGCATTTTGATATTAAAAATACAGATATCATTCAAAAATCTGCTAAAGACAATTACATTGTAAAAGCCAACGGAAAACAAATTCTTACCAAGCCATTTACAAGTATTGATGAATATTACGCTCCATTTAAAATCGCGTTAAAAACTGATGCGGTTCAAGTATTGGAAGAAATAAAAACCTCAAACGTAAGGGGAAGAGGCGGAGCCGGTTTTCCCATGGGTTTGAAACTCGAGTTTTGCCGCAATGCCCAAAGCGATGTCAAATTTATTATCTGTAATGCTGACGAAGGAGACCCTGGTGCCTATTCAGACCGCTATTTGCTTGAAGAACGTCCTCATTCGGTTTTATTTGGAATGCTTATCTCCGGGTATGTTACCGGTGCTAGTCACGGAGTTTTGTACATCAGAGCAGAGTATCCGGAATCTGTTGCAGTTGTTCAGGAAGCCATAGATGCACTTAAAGAGAAAGGTTTGTGTGGTAAGAACATTCAAGGTAGTGGTTTTGATTTTGAATTTAAAATCATTCAGGCACAAGGTTCTTATATCTGTGGCGAAGAAACAGCGTTGATCAACTCCATAGAAGGTCAACGTCCTGAAGTTCGCGTTAGGCCACCCTTTCCTGCACAACAGGGATTGTTTAATAAACCAACGATTGTCAACAATGTAGAAACGCTGGCCACATTGCATTATATACTTGAAAACGGCGGTGCCAACTGGCAAGAACTAGGAACAGAAAAATCCACCGGCACAAAACTCATAAGTCTGGATAGTTTTTTTAAGAACCCCGGAATTTATGAAGTTGAAATGGGAACTTCTCTTTCTGAAGTAGTTTACGAAATGGGGGGCGGGTTTAAAGCTCCAGTAAAAGCCATGCAAATTGGAGGGCCGCTTGGCGGATTGGTTCCTGTAAGTAAAATTAACGATTTAGAAATCGATTTTGAATCGTTTTCACAAAATGGATTTCTATTAGGTCACGCATCAATTATTTGTTTGCCTGAAGATTTTCCAATCATAAAATTTATAGAACATTTATTTGATTTTGCTTCTTATGAAAGTTGCGGAAAATGTTTTCCCTGCCGATTAGGAACCAAACGTGGTCAGGAATTGGCTCAAAAAGCAATGACTTCAGATTACAAAATTGACCGAATATTATTTGATGATTTACTGAATACATTGGAAAAAACATCCCTTTGCGCCCATGGAGGCGGAATCCCCTTACCGGTAAAGAATGCACTCATCTATTTTGAAGATGAGCTAAAACACTATTTTAACTAGATAAGCCGTAATTATGAAAACAGCTTTTATCAACAATATACCCTATGAAATTCAAAATGGAGAAACCGTTTTGTCATTTCTCAGAAGACATAAAGGGCAGCAAGCCGTTCCTACACTTTGTGATGCTCCTAATCTTGATCCCTTTGGCTCCTGCAGGGTTTGTTCTGTAGATGTTGCTATTGAAGAAAACGGAAAACCTAAAACAATGGCTTCTTGTCATACTCCTGTTGCTGAAGGTCAATACATCTATCCGGATTCCAAATCGATTCAATCCTTAAGAAAAAATCTTATAGAACTTGTTTTAACAGATCACCCATTGGATTGCCTCACCTGTGAAGTCAATGGAA
Source organism: uncultured Planktosalinus sp. (assembly GCF_963973675.1). NCBI lineage: Bacteria > Pseudomonadati > Bacteroidota > Flavobacteriia > Flavobacteriales > Flavobacteriaceae > Planktosalinus > uncultured Planktosalinus sp. The sequence goes on from NZ_CAXBAN010000249.1 coordinate 3,526, forward strand.
ACTGTGAATTGCAAACAGTAGCCGCTCAGGTTGGAATTCGTGATGTGCGTTATCCTGAAGGTGAAAATCATCTTTTCAGGGAAAAGGATTTGAGCCACCCTTATATGACTTCAGATCTTTCCAAATGTATCAATTGCTATCGTTGTGTAAGAGCTTGTGACGAAGTGCAGGGCGAATTTGTACTTAGTATGGCCGGTCGCGGTTTTGATTCTCATATTATCAAAGGTAATAATCAAAGCTTTATGGATTCTGATTGTGTGAGTTGTGGTGCTTGTTCTCAAGCTTGTCCTACATCTGCAATTTCAGATATTTTTCAATCCAAAGCCATTGGAGCGACAGATGTTACCCGAACCATTTGTACCTATTGTGGGGTGGGTTGTAATTTGGATGTTTCCACAAGAAGTGATGAAATAGTAAGCATTCAAGCGCCCTATGATGCAGAAGTCAATCAGGGACACACTTGTTTAAAAGGTCGTTATGCATTTAAGTTTTATGACCATCCTGACCGACTAGATGCACCTATGATTAAACGTGACGGTAAATTTGAAAAGGTTAGTTGGGATGAAGCTTATGACTATATAGC
>NZ_CAXBAN010000250.1:0-4089 GCF_963973675.1 uncultured Planktosalinus sp.
TAACGTATACGATACCAGTATGTAAGGGGGGAGGGGAGCACTCCGTCATTTGATGGCGGAGTACATCCACTAGGCTTGAGGTTAGTGCTTAATTTTTACTTTCAAATTTTTTGATTGTTTCAGGAGTTACTGGTGTAAACAAATTAACTAAATTACCGTCAGGATCACGGAATAAAAGCGATTTGTTTCCCCAGGGCATTGTTGTTGGTTTCTGAACGATGTAAGGCTTTAAGAAATCAGCTAATCTTTCATAATCTTTTTCTACATCATCTACTAAAAACTCGATAATAGCACTGCGGTTTTGTGAAGCCTGTGCAACATCTGCTCCACCAAAAAACTGTAATGTTTTCGTGCTTCCTATAGCTAAAGTTGCTGTTTTTGTTTGCAGCTCAGCAAAATCAGGTGTGTATTGCACTACCGGCATACCTGTTACTTGCTCATAGAATTTTACCAAACCGTTTAAATCGGCAGTAATGATGCGAATGGATACTAAATTCATTTTTTTAGATTTTTAATTACGCAGCAAAAGTAATTTCACCTCATGACAGCGGTGTGTCAGGGGTCTTGAACTTTTTTTCTTTCTCAGCCAAATACTCCTGTAAGGTGAGCTTATGAGGAGCAAATTTTAATTTTGTTTGATGAATTTTCTGCATTCTGTCCAACCGAAACATTCTGTAATCCTTTCTTAATCTGCAATACGCAATGAGTGTCCAATTCTCTTGTAAACTGTAATACAATGCAAAAGGCTCTATTAGCCTTTCGGTTGTTTTGTTTGCATCTTCACTTTGATAAGTAATAATAAGCGCTTGAAAGTTGGTCAGCGCATTTTGGATTAACATGAGCGAATTACTTGTATTTATACCTGATATTGCAGGACTAACAGCAACTCGTTTTGATATCAATTCTGTCTTTTCTCTGGTGGAATATCGCAGAACTGCTTTAATTTTATTGATGGCTTTTATATATTCTTTAATAAGTGAACTGTCCCTGTTTTTAAGTACTAATTGTTCAACTGTAATTAAAGCATTTGCCTCGTTTTCGGAAAACATGATTGGTGGAATTTTATAACCTTCCATCAGGGAATATCCTTTTCCTTCTTCGGTTAATATAGGCACTCCTGCTTTTTCTAAAGCTCTAATATCGCGATAAATTGTTCGAACACTTACCCCAAATTTTTCAGCAAGACTGGTCGAAGTAATAAGTTGTTGTGTTTGTAGTTGGGTTAAAATTGCAGTCAGTCTTGAGATTCTCTTAATGTCATTATCTTTCATTGTAGGTGTGACGTTTTATTTTTTTTCGCATTACCGCCAGCTGTGTAAAAATGGGGCGTTTAAAAGTACGCCACTGTAGGCCGAAGCCAAAGCTCACCGGAAGGGGGAACTTTTCGGTTTGCCTATAAGCCGTGCATTTTTTACACTTTTTTGGCAATAGTTTTCTTTCAATCAAAAGGTAGTAAATCAGGTTCCATGAATTTCATTTTTGCCTTTTCTGAATTATAAATGTCAAATCCATAGTGACAAGACATTAATTCTGTAAAATTATTTTTAAGTCTTGGAAATTCAATCATAAATTCCTGAAAGCTAATAGAATCAGATTTGAGCATAAAATGATAAACTGCTTTGATTGCAGCAAAAGTCAAAGTTGTGTTATATTTGTTTTCTGCCCCAACGGATTTGATATATTCTCGCAATTGACGTGGTATGTTAGTTTCGGCTTTCTCAATGCCATATTTTTTAATGTTTATCCACGTCAATCTCAAATGTGCTTCGTGAGTGAAAATCTCTGGATTTAATTCGCAATTAATAAACTGCTGTTCAAATTCAGAAGTTTATGGTGGATCTACTTGTTATAAACTCGGAAAGACCCAGATTAATTTAGATTTTGATTTATTTTATTCTCTAATTCGTTACTCATTAGATTTTTGCTAATTATAATTCCATTTTTATCAATAAGTATATTTGATGGAGTCGAAGAAATTCCATAAGCTTTAAAAACTTCTCCTTCCCAGCCTTCTAAGTTACTTAGCTGTGACCATGATAAATTATCTTCATTTATTTCGTTGATCCAATTTGTTTTAGAATTATCCTTTGAAATACTAATGATATTCAAACCTTGTGAATGATATTTATCATAAACTTTTTTCAGAGTTGTATTCATTTTTAGACTCCCTTCACATGTTGATGACCAAAATTGAATGAGCGTTAATTTCCCGGTGAGGTCAGAAATCTTTTGAAGTTCGCCTTTCTTATTTGGAACTTGAAAATCTTTATATTTTTCACCTATTCCCGGCATGTCTTTTTCCAGGAAATTAGCAATTTTTTGACCTAAAGCAGAATCACGAACGTCTGTGGATAAAGTCAAATAGAGTTCTTTTATTTCTTGGTGGGTCATTCTTCTATTTCCATGTAGAAAATATGCACTCACTAATGAATTCGGATATTTCTTTATAAAATTAATTTCTCTTTTCTTTATGGTATCCTGAGGTAGATCTACAATATTTGCGTGAACTTCACTTCGTATTTTTTTAGATAAATCTTGACTTTTTGATCCATCAACAACTGCGTCACTAAAATTTGTATTTGATGCATCTAAAGTCATTTTACTCCCTTCTATCCAAAGTTCTTTAAAGTTTTTCTTATCCTTTGTAAATAACATTGAATACACCATAGACTCCTCAAGTTTTGTATTCATCGTAAAGTTATTATTCTCAACTTTTGTAGAATCTATAAATTTCCCGGTTACTAAATCTCTTAGAAATAGAAAAGTTCCGTCTTCTATGTTTGAAGTTTTACCAGTTAGAGAAAATTTATTTTGTTGAGCATTTAAATTTAAACTATAGAAACAGATTATTATTAGTAGAAATCTCAGCATAAAACTTATAGTTTTTAGTTCGAATTTTTTTCGAGCCTTATTTACAAGGTGTTTGTATAATACTAGTTGCGTGGTTTAAACATCTAATTTAGCAAATACAAACCGAATAGAAAATCCACAAGGATTTTCGTAAGTAGGTAACAACCTAGCAATTAATTTTTTATGTCTACAGATATTTTTAATAAATTCTATATTCAGTAAAATAATAATGAGCAAAAATTATACTTCAATATCCTTAATTTTTAACAAGTTGTTTTGAGCTATAATGCAACTTCAATAAATAATTAATTCCTAATAAAACTGAGAATAATAATAGTGCAAATAACTTTGTGCGATAGACGTCACCAAAAATCTCTAATCTTGGAAGAAATGTAAATGTTTTGAAAAGAGTAAAAAAACAAGGACAGTACTACCGCAACTATTTTTAAAAATTTTCTTTATCGACGGAAATTTAAATTGCACTCTCGTATTAGCCTCAATCTGCTCCATTACACTATCTGTGAAATTGTCTGTTGTTTTTAAAGTACTTTTCTTTAAAATAACTTTAGCCTGATCTTCGTTCATAATAATTGCCTTATTTCGTTACCTAACATTTTTTGAAGTTGTAGCTCCATATTTTTTCGACCTCGATTAGATCGACTTTAATTTTTGATTTGCTAAAGCTGAAGGCTTCCCTGAAGAAGAATTGTGTAATTTAGAGCTGTCCGAAAACGGGTATGTCTTCACCATAATGTTATTAGTGTTAACCAATGGTTTTACCAGTTTTGAGGACGCAAGTCAATTATGCAGTTATGTAGGAATCACTCCAACGATACGAGAATCTGGGAATAGTGTTCGAGGGAGAAGTTGGATTAGTAAAGTAGGTAACAAGAAACTCAGGAACCTCTTATTTTGTATGCCTTCAATGCTTGCAAGTACAATAGGGCTTGTAAGACGCTTTATGACCGTAATTGTAGCCAAGGGAAAGTAAGAAGCTTGCTCTATTGCTATATGTAATAAACTACTAAAACAGACATTTGCTTTGGCTACATCAGGTTTACCATACGATGAAAATTATGCGTCAAAATTAGGATAAAATACTTTAAAGTTAGCTTATTTCTTTGTTGTAAACAGGGGGAAGATAGGAATTCATTTTTTTTTCATATATTCAGCATTATTAATGTAGCCCTACCTGCCAAAGACTTTTTAAATGAAATCTTCCCTCTCCTTTACCATTTA
>NZ_CAXBAN010000251.1:0-4062 GCF_963973675.1 uncultured Planktosalinus sp.
TAAACTTGCTGAAAGTCATTCAATCTCAGTTTTGAAAAGACCAGATAATCTATCAACAGATACATCTAATGTTGTAGATGCAGTTTTTCATGTTCTGGAAAATTTAAAAAGTAAAGGTGAAACATTTGATTTAGTGGTGTTGCTTCAACCAACTTCTCCATTAAGATTGCCTCAAGATATTGATACAGCTTTAAATTTGTTGATTCAAAGTGAAACAGATGGAATAATTAGTGTTGTAGAGGTTAGTGACCATCATCCTGCAAGGATGTATGAAATTGATAATAATAACGGTTTAAATTGTTTTTTAGAGTCTGGAGAAACAATTAGAAGGCAGGATTTAAATAAACTTTATATTAGAAACGGAGCTATTTATATCATCAAAACGAAAGCATTGTTTATGGAAAGAACCTTAATGCCAAAGAAAAAAATTGCATACGTAATGAATAAGCGTTGGGCTGTGAACATTGATGAAGAGTTGGATTTGGATGTTTTAGAAGTGGTAATCAAAAAATGGAATGAGAAATATGGAGATTTTAATTACTGAACCCACAGATTTTAGTCAAAGAGCATTGAATTCACTTTCTAAAATTGGATTTGTAAAAAAAGGCCCATTTAGCAAAGAAGAGTTAATCAATGAAGTAGGTAATACAAATATTCTCATTGTAAGGTTAGGGCACTTGATTAATCAACCTATTTTTGACAATGCAAAAAATTTAAAGTACATTTTAACACCTACAACCGGTTTAAATCATATCGATGTAGATAATGCAAATAAAAGAGGTATACATATAATTTCATTAAAAGGGGAGCATGAGTTTTTAGATTCCATTCCTTCAACTGCTGAACATACTTGGGCATTATTAATGAGTCTGATTCGCAAAATTCCCCAGGCTTGTGATGATGTAAAAATGGGAAACTGGGATAGAGATAAGTTTAAAGGAAACAATTTAAATACCCTTTCATTGGGTGTTTTTGGATTTGGCAGAGTTGGGAAGCAAGTTGCAAAAATTGCAAAGTGCTTTAATATGAAAATTTATGTTTATGATAAAAAAAAGATTGAAACTAAATTATATAATGTTGTAAACTCTAAAAGTGAATTATTTCAAAAATCAGACATAGTTTCAATACATTTAGATTTAAATAAGGGAAATATAAATATTGTTGACAAAGAACTACTAAGGTTCTTGAAAAAAGGAGCTTTTTTGATAAATACCTCCAGAGGAGAGCTAATTAATGAAGATGATTTAGTGACTTTTTTAGAAAATAAAACTCTTGCTGGTGTGGCACTGGATGTTATTCACAATGAAAATGCAACTACATCTAAATTTAACAATCCTATTATTTCATATGCAAAAAATAATAATAATGCTATAATAACGCCTCATATCGCAGGAGCTACCTTACAATCTATGAAAATGACTGAAGAGTTTGTGGTTGACAAATTCATCAATATCTTAAATCAAAGAACACATATTTAAAGTTAACTTAATGTAAAGTTTAAACGATTTTTATATTATAATTTTGATTTGATTTTCAAAATTCTCATTAAATCTACTAAATGATCCCTAAGAAAAAAATATTTCTTTTACTACCCGATGGAGTAGGCTTGCGCAATTTTACCTTTAGTACCTTTGTTGATGAGGGAAAAAAAAGAGGATACGATATTACCTATTGGAATGCAACTCCTTTTGCAATTAAAGAAATGGGGTATCAGGAAATTAAACTGGGAGGTACAATGAATCCCAAAACTGACTTACTTAAACGCGCACGAAAAGAAATTGAATTGAACGCTTTTAAGTCTAAAACAAAGAACCCTGTCTTTTCATATTATAGTTTTAGACCCACAACAAAAACCCTTAAACAGAAGATAAAAAACACGCTGGTAAAATGGTATGCATGGAAGTATCAAAACAAGCTGCCGGCCTTACGCAAAGAGCTCCAACAAAGCGAACGCCAGTCACCCTATTACAAACACTGCCTGGCAACCTTAAAGGAAGAACAACCGGCACTGGTGTTTTGTACCAATCAGCGTCCGGTGAATGCCATTGCACCGCTTACGGCAGCACAGGATTTAGGCATTCCCACGGCCACTTTTATTTTTTCATGGGATAACCTCCCCAAAGCCACCATGGTGGTGGAAACCGATTACTATTTTGTGTGGAGCGAACACATGAAAGCCGAAATGCTTTTTTACTATCCATATATTAAAGAAAATCAAATCATCAGTACCGGTACACCCCAGTTTGAAATGCATTTTGATGCTGCACTAAAACAAAGTCGCGAGGCATTTTGTGACGCACACAAATTAGACCCTAATAAAAAATACCTTTGCTTTTCAGGAGATGATGTCACAACCTCTCCACATGACCCGGTATATCTAAAAGACGTGGCTGAAACCATACGAAACCTCAATCAACAGAAGGACCAATGGCGCATCCTGTTCAGAAGGTGTCCCGTTGATTTCTCCAACCGGTTTGAAGAAGTGCTGCAATCGTATGTAACTGAAATTCAATCGCTGCCGCCTTTATGGGAAAAAATGGGTGCCGGCTGGAATACGGTCTTGCCCACAAAAGAAGACAATGCCTTGTTGCTCAATACGGTTGCCCACAGTGAGTTGGTCATCAATGTGGGCTCCTCCATGATTTTTGACGCAGTCTGTCACGCTACCCCCTGTGTTTATATCGCTTACAATCCGGAAGAAGGAGTGCTGCAAAAAGACATTCACAGCATTTATAACTACATCCATTTTCAATCCATGCCCCGGGAAGCACCGGTTTTTTGGTTAAAAAACAAGGAAGCCCTCCCGGAAATTTTGACTAATTTAGACCAGAAGAAAGGGTCAACTTTAGAAGCCGCTCAAAGCTGGTTTCAAACCATCAACCAACACCCGCCCCAAAATGCATCCAAACGGATTTGGGAGGGGATTAAAAAATCTATTCAATAAATGCACCTCTGTTTTCTCACTCCTGAATACCCCCATCCTTCCATTGGCACCTCCGGTGGCTTGGGCAGTAGTATTAAAAACCTGGCAACGCAGTTGGTCAAGGAAGGGGTACAAGTCACGGTGGTGGTCTGTGGCCGGCAAAGGGAGCAGGTGTTTGTAGATGAGGGGATTGCCTTTTATATAATGAAACAGGTCAAATACCCATTGTTTGGGTTTTACTTATATCGCAAACACATAGAACGGTATTTAAACATCCTCATCAGGGATACCCACATCGACCTGGTGGAAGCACCTGACTGGACAGGGATTACTGCCTTTATGCACTTAAAAGCACCCTTGGTGATACGTTTTCATGGCAGTGATGCCTATTTTTGCAAACTGGACGGGCGGCCACAGAAAAAGAAAAACTACTGGTTTGAAAACAACGCCTTGAAACGAGCCGATTACTTGCTGTCAGTTAGTGCCTTTACTGCAAAAGTAACCAAAGCGCTGTTTCAATTAAATAAAGAAATCAAAGTCATCCCCAACAGCATCAATACAGCTCGTTTTCAACCACAACCTGAAAAGGAACTGCCCGGGCGGGTGTTGTATTTCGGGACACTCATTCGTAAAAAAGGGGTGCTGGAACTTTCAAAGATTTTTAATCGGGTGAACAGGCAATTGCCGGATACCCAATTTATCCTGGCCGGAAAAGACGTCCGGGATGTGTTTACCAAACAATCCACCAAAGCCATGATGTTAGAAGAGATGTCTTCTGATACCCGAAAACAAACACGGTTTTTGGAAGAATTGCCCTATGACGCCATACAGCAAGAAATCGCCAAAGCCACAGTAGCGGTCTTACCCAGCTTTGCCGAAGCCCTGCCCATGACCTGGCTGGAAGCCATGGCCATGGAAAAAGCCCTGGTGACTTCTGATATTGGTTGGGCGCAGGAAGTGATGGTGGACGGGGAAACCGGTTTTACAGTAGCACCTAAAAACCACGAGCACTATGCAGAGCGCATTGTCACCTTGTTACAGGAACCCAAGCTGCGAAGCCAATTGGGTACACAAGCCCGCCAACGAGTGGTGGAACACTTTTCGTCTGAGGTAGTGACCCTTCAAAATATTGATTATTA
>NZ_CAXBAN010000252.1:0-4058 GCF_963973675.1 uncultured Planktosalinus sp.
GATGTGCTGGTGTTCAAGGTAATGGGAAAAATGTTTGCGCTTTCTTCAGTCAAAAAATGGGAAGAAGGCACCCCCTCAGTAAATTTAAAATGCGATCCCGACAGGGCACTAGAATTGAGGGCACAATATGAAGCCGTGCAACCGGGCTACCATATGAACAAAAACCAGTGGAATACTGTGTCCATAAATCAGGAGCTGACTGATAAAATGATTTTTGAACTCATCGACCACTCTTATGATTTGATAGTCACAAGCCTGACCAAAAAACTACAAGCCGAATTAGCCAATTTGTAATTTTAGCTGTAATTTCGGGGCTTTTAAAACTTGATGATGGCTCAGAATCCGTATGCATTTTATACTTCTCAAATTGAAACCTTTCAAAAGCAATTAAGCAGCTTGAAAAAAAAGTTGTTTGCTTCCAGTATGATTCGGCTGGGGTTATTTCTGATAATGTGCTATGGTATTTATTTCTTTTTTGGTGATGCCAGAGGGGTTTTTGTAGTAATTCTTCTGGGTAGTGCGTTGTTTTTGTTTTTGATTTCGCGTCACAGCGACCTCACTTTTCAAAAGAATTTGCTTCAGGAATTAATTTCGCTGAATAAAAAAGAACTCAAGGCATTAAAAAGAGATGTCTCAGATTTTCCTGAAGGCAACGAGTTTCAGGACAACTTTCATTATTACTCTCAGGATATCGACCTGTTTGGTAAAGGCTCTTTCTATCAATACCTCAACCGAACGGCCACGAGGGAAGGCGCAACAAAACTGGCAAAAAAATTAAAAAGTAATGCGATTGATGACATAAAAAACAAACAGGAAGCCATCAAAGAACTAGCAGAAAAAGCATCTTGGCGGCAGGATTTTACAGGCTATGCATCCATTTCAAAGGCTGAAACCTCCACTGCAGAAGTGATTCGACTTTTAAAAACGCATTCTTATTTTATGCCGCAAATGATGCGAATCTTGCCCATTGTTTTTTCGGTACTTTCCCTGGCGGTGTTTGTTGCCTTATTTCTCGATATAATTGGTTTTAAGCAGGTATTGCTATGGCTCCTTATTGGTTTAGGAATTTCAGGGGTTTACCTAAAAAAGGTAAATGACCTTTCGGCGAAAATGGATAAAACCCAGGAAGTTTTTCAACAAAATCATTATTTACTGATGCAAATTGAAAAAACAAATTTTGCTTCTGCAAAATTAAAAAGTTTACAGCGTCAAATTGCCATTGAAAACGAGAAAGCTTCCTTAGTCGCTCAAAAGTTTTCTAAAAAACTGAACGCCCTTGACCAGCGTAAAAATATGTTGCTCGGTTTTATTATCAATGGGTTTTTACTTTGGGACCTCAACCAAAGCTATCAAATTGAGCAATGGATGAAAACCTATGCGCACAAAGCCGAAGACTGGTTTACAGTGATCGCCGAAATGGATGCACTCAATTCTTTGGCCAATTTTCATTTCAATCACCCTGACTATACATTCCCAGAAATTACCGAAGGTAGAAACGTCATAGAAGCCCAAAACTTTGTGCATCCGCTTTTAGACCCAACAAAAGCGGTGACCAATAACTTTAAAATTGAACCTCAGCAATTCTTTATCATCACCGGTGCCAATATGGCCGGAAAAAGCACCTTTCTCAGAACTGTTTCCTTAGGCATAGTGATGGCCAATCTGGGTCTGCCGGTGTGTGCTTCTGCATTTACTTATTCGCCCATAAAACTCATCACCAGTATGCGCACCACAGACTCGCTGACTGATGACGAGTCTTATTTCTTTTCTGAATTAAAGCGTTTGAAGTTTGTCGTGGACCAGATTGCAACCGACAATTATTTTATCATCCTCGACGAGATTTTAAAAGGAACCAATAGTACCGACAAGGCTTTGGGGTCTAAAAAATTTATTGAAAAGTTAGTAGCTTCTCACTCCACCGGCATTATTGCTACCCACGATTTGAGCTTGTGTGAAGTGGAAAAAGACCACGACGAAGTGAAAAACTACTATTTTGACGCCGAGATCATCAATGACGAATTGCATTTTGATTATACCCTCAAAAACGGGATTGCACAAAATATGAATGCCTCATTTTTATTGCGGAAAATGAAGATTGTGGACAATTGAAAATCAATCCTTACATTTACAGGAAAACGAACCAAAATCACATCATAATGAAAAAAATATACATATTACCCCTTTTGGGGTTGCTGTTCATAGCCTGCGAAACCAAACAAAAAGACACTCTTCAAGAACAGGTTGAAGAAGACGTTGAAAAAGTTGTTGAAACTAAAACCGGTAAAGAAATCGGTGCCAGGATATTTTGGAACACCTTGAAATCATATTGCGGTAAAGCCTTTGAAGGAGAAGTCATCAAAGCACCTGAAAATGATGACTTCAGGGGTAAAAAACTGGTGATGCATTTGCTGTCCTGCAGTGACAATGAAATTTATATTCCGTTCAATGTAGGTGAAAACCGCAGCAGAACCTGGGTATTAAGATATATTGAAGGCAAAATTGAACTCAAACACGACCACCGTCTTGAAGATGGATCTGATGACGAAGTCACTATGTATGGAGGAACAACAACCAACATCGGCTTGCCGGATATAGCAGCTTTCCCTGCAGACGAAGAAACACGCAAAATCATACCTGCAGCAGCTACAAATGTTTGGTGGATTACCATAAAAGATTCGGTTTACACTTATAATCTTAGACGTTTGGGCACAGACAGGGAGTTTTCTATCGCTTTTGACCTCACCAAAAATGTAGAAATTCCAGAACCTTCTTGGGGTTGGGAAGATTATTCCAAAAATCTATAATCCCTTTTAAACATTTTAAGAAGTAGAATAACACAAACATTTCTATTCGTTTCTTATTTTAGAAAAAGGAATATCCATTCATCATAAGGGATGATTCAGAAGAAAAATCTCAAAATCATTTGTTTTTATTTCATTTAAAAAAACTATCTTTGCGCCGTGAAAATCGTAACCTATTTTCTTAGGTTTTTATGATAATTAATTTGCTAAACAATAAATAGTTAACAATGTCAAACGTTAAAGGTAAAGTTGCTCAAATCATTGGTCCGGTTGTGGACGTTGAGTTTTCAAGTGGTGCTGAACTACCCAAAATTTACGATTCATTAGAAATTGAAATGCCAACCGGAATGCTGATTCTTGAGGTGCAATCACACATTGGTGAGAATACCGTTAGAACTATTTCGATGGATTCAACAGATGGATTAAGCAGAGGTGTTGATGTAGTTGCCACAGGGGCTCCCATTCAAATGCCCATTGGTGATGATATTTATGGAAGATTATTCAACGTGATTGGTGATGCAATTGACGGTATTGGAAACCTTCCAAAAGAGGGCGACAAAGGACTTCCCATTCACCGTGAAGCACCAAAGTTTGAGGATTTATCAACTTCTACCGAAGTACTTTTTACAGGGATCAAAGTAATTGATTTAATTGAGCCTTATGCAAAAGGTGGTAAAATTGGTCTGTTTGGTGGTGCCGGTGTTGGAAAAACAGTATTGATTCAGGAATTGATTAATAACATTGCAAAAGGACACGGTGGTTTATCTGTATTTGCCGGAGTGGGTGAAAGAACCCGTGAAGGTAACGACCTTTTAAGAGAGATGCTTGAATCAGGCATTATTAAATATGGTGATGATTTCTTGCACTCTATGGAAGATGGTGGTTGGGATCTATCCAAAGTTGACAAAAAAGCAATGAAAGAATCAAAAGCTACTTTCGTATTTGGACAAATGAACGAGCCTCCCGGAGCACGTGCACGTGTAGCCCTTTCAGGATTGACAATTGCAGAATATTTCCGTGATGGTTCAGGTGAAGGACAAGGAAAAGATGTTCTTTTCTTCGTTGATAACATTTTCCGTTTTACCCAAGCAGGTTCCGAGGTATCAGCACTTTTGGGACGTATGCCATCAGCGGTGGGTTACCAACCAACATTGGCAACAGAAATGGGTGCCATGCAGGAAAGGATTACCTCAACAAAAAGAGGTTCCATTACTTCCGTACAGGCAGTTTACGTACCTGCGGATGACTTGACGGATC
>NZ_CAXBAN010000253.1:0-4037 GCF_963973675.1 uncultured Planktosalinus sp.
AATTTTGATGTGACAATCACCATAGACAATCAATACACTCTTGGTGGAACCGGCTATTTACAAAACCCAAATGAAATCGGTCATGGCTACCAAGACGATCCAACCAAAGTAGTAAAACACAAAAAAGGCCGAAAACTCACTTGGCATTTTATTGCTCCCGATGTACATGATTTTACCTGGGCTGCAGACAACGAATACCTGCACGATCGCATTGAAGGACCCTATGGAATTACACTGCATTTTTTATATAAAAACAACCCTGAAATATTGGAAAACTGGAAAAACCTGCAGTCCAAAACTGTGGCACTTTTTGAGTTCTTCAACAAACACTTAGGCAATTATCCTTACAAACAATACTCTGTCATTCAGGGAGGTGATGGAGGTATGGAATATGGAATGTCAACCCTTATTACCGGTGAGCGAAATTTTAACAGCCTAGTAGGTGTAACCGCACATGAAGTAGCTCATAGTTGGTTTCAGTTTGTGCTCGCTTTTAATGAATCAAAACACGAATGGATGGATGAAGGATTTACATCCTACATAAGTGCACAGGCAATGAACGAAGTGATGGGTCAAAACAAGCAGTTTCTATATGATGGATCTTACAGAAGTTATTTAAGAATGGCAACAAGTGGAGAGGAACAACCTCAATCTACCCACGCAGACCGTTTTGATAAAAACTGGGTCTATGGTGCCTCTTCATATTCAAAAGGAGCGGTTTTTCTCGCGCAACTAGAATATGTGATTGGAAAAGAAAATGTCGAGAAAACATTGAAACGCTTTTACAACGAGTTTAAATTTACACATCCCACACCAAATGATTTTATACGAACAGCAGAAAAAGTTTCCGGGCTTCAATTGGGCTGGTATTTGCTTGATTGGACAAAAACAACAAATACCATAGATTATGCTATAGAAAATGTCGAAGAAAAAAATGGAAAGACTCTTGTCACGCTTTCGCGAAAAGGTTTAATGCCGATGCCTATTGATTTTTATGTGGTTTATAAAGACAACAAAAACGAATCGATTCACATCCCGTTACGAATGATGCGTGGTATTAAAGAAAACCCCTACCCACAATTAAAGCGCACAGTTTTAAATGACTGGGCCTGGGCTTACCCTACTTATACTTTTGAAATTGATGCTCCAAAATCAACTATTGCAGCTATGATGATTGATGCCTCAAGATTAATGGCAGATGTCGATCCGGAAAACAACGTGTTTGAAGCAGATGCCCCTAGTAAACCATTAGATGGAGAAGAATAGATTTATCCTCTTAACATAAACAAACTATTAAAGCAAAAGTAAAGAAGCATTTTTCATTAACTTTACCTGAATGAAATTCAGTTATACCAAAGAAGAAAAACTCAAAAGCAGAAAAACAATTGAAGCCTTATTCACAGAGGGCAAGTCAATTGGGGTTTTTCCTCTCAGGCTATTTTATATTGAAAGTGAAAAGCATCAAGAAGTACCTTTAAAAACTGCTGTTTCTGTCTCAAAAAGAAACTTTAAAAAAGCTACGCAAAGAAATCATATAAAAAGACTGCTTAGAGAGACTTATAGATTAAATAAAACCCTGCTTTTAGATGTTGTTGGTGATCAAAAATATGCAATGCTTTTTTTATATGTTGGCAAAGAAAAACCAACTTTTCATCAATTAAGCGAAACCATGAATACCCTGATGGAAAAGTTTATTCAAAAAACTAAAAGTTAGATTGGTATGTTAATTGTTAGCACCTTATCGTAATTCTAACTCCATTAATTATGAAAACCTTGACGCTATTTCTATTTAGCATTATGCTCGCATGTTCAAATACTTCTGAAAATTCAAAAGACGCAATCCTATATTCTGAAGCAGATGAAGTTTCTGACTATGCTCCATCTGCAAAATCTTTTGATCCGGCTATAACTTCAGTTCCAAAACCTCAGGAACAAAAAATCATAAAAACGGGGGGCTTGAGGTTTCCGACCAATGATTTAAACAAAACCCATCAGAGATTAAAAACCCTGGTCTCAAAACACCAAGGTATTCTTCAAAGTGACCGCTCAGGAAAAAACTACAATGAAAATTATAGAAATCTTACCATTCGCATTCCTTCACAACATTTTGAAACTTTGATTGATTCTATTTCTAAAGGAGTTTCCTATTTTGACCAATTAGATGTCACTCAAGAAGATGTTTCAGAGGAGTATGTTGATATAGAAGCCCGCTTGAAAGCAAAGTTAAAACTTGAAAACCGTTATTTGGAGCTATTAAACCAGGCTAAAACTGTTAAAGAAATGCTGGAAATTGAGCGAGAATTGTCGGTCATTAGAGAAGAAATTGAAGCGAGGCAAGGAAGGTTAAATTACCTTGAAAATCAAGTTTCATACAGCACCATACACGTTTATTTTTACAAAACAACTACAGATACGGGAGTAACAACTTCCTATGGTCAAAAAATGTGGAATGCACTCAAATCGGGGTGGAATGGTATTTCTTTATTTTTCCTTGGTTTGCTTCACATTTGGCCGTTTTTTGTTATCTTGTTGCTCGCTGTTTTTGGGGTACGCAAATACCTGAAGAAAAAGAAAAAAAATTAGAATAAAACGCAAATAATATTTTGTGTTAGCAAATTACAAATGATGAAAAAGAGAGTTATTGTTCCGGTAATTGCATTTTTAATTGCACTAGGAACCTGGGGTTTTAAAAGCGATTTTTTTGAAATTGCTAAACAGATTGAAATCTTTACAACCTTATTTAAGGAACTCAACATGAACTATGTTGATGAGACCGTCCCTGCAGAATTGATGGATAAAGCAATCAAGGGAATGCTTGAAGAGCTTGACCCTTACACGGTATATTATAACGAACAAGATGTAGAACAAGCCCGCATCAATCAAACAGGTGCTTACACAGGTATTGGAGCCGCAGTCAAAACCCAAAAAGATAAATTGATTGTTATTGAACCCTGGAAAGATGGACCGGCAGATAAGGCCGGACTCAAAGCCGGTGATGAGATAATTAAAATTGGAGAGGTTGAAGTGGCAAGCTTTAATGATGATGCAGGAGAGCTGCTAAAAGGCGCTCCCGGTTCAACATTAAATGTAAGTTTTAGGCGTCAGGGCAAAAACCAAAGCACAACTATTACTCGCGAGGCTGTTGAATTAAATGCTGTACCTTTCTTCACGCTTATGGAGGGAAATGTGGGTTACATTGTTTTAAGTGCTTTCAATCAGAAAACCACCACACAAACCAAAGCCGCATTACTTGATTTAAAAAAACAAGGTGCTGAAAGTATTATTCTGGATTTGCGTGGTAATCCCGGTGGACTAATGAGAGAATCTATAAACATTGTTAATCTTTTTATTCCCAAAGGCGAAATTATTTCCACAACACAATCAGTCATTGAAAAATACAATCAAACATACCGCACATCCTTTGAGCCGGTTGACACCGAAATTCCTCTTGCTGTTTTAATTAATGGCCGAAGTGCTTCTGCTAGTGAAATAGTTTCAGGGGCGATTCAGGATCTTGACAGAGGTGTTGTTGTGGGTGCACGTAGTTTTGGAAAAGGTCTTGTGCAGCGTCCCAAGGAGCTTACCTATGGAACACAGCTAAAAGTTACCATTTCAAAATACTATACGCCAAGCGGCAGGTGTATACAAGCTGAAGACTATTTCAACAGAGATGAAAACGGAGACCCCATCCGTGCTTCGGCAGAAACCTTCAACGCATTTAAAACCAAGGGCGGAAGAACTGTTTATGACGGCGGAGGTATTCAGCCCGATGTAGAAATGGAAACAGCTGTATTCAGCCCAATTACCACAGCACTTCTGAAAGCAAATAGTATATTTGATTTTGCAACAGAATACTATTATAAACACCAGTATGAAAACTGGAATAATTTCAACTTTACCGATCAAGATTATGACGATTTTCTAGCCTTCTTGAAACAGCGAAATTTTACGTTTGAAACTCAAACTGAAACAGCTCTTAAAGAAGCCATGAAGAAGGCAGAAGAGGAGGAAATCAAATCAGATATCGAAAAAAGTTA
>NZ_CAXBAN010000254.1:0-4036 GCF_963973675.1 uncultured Planktosalinus sp.
GGAGAAAAAGTCTCAAACAATCATGGATTCCAGAAGAATTTAATGCATCATTTCAGTAAAGCCGGGGAAATATTATTTTTCTTGATTGGCGCTATGACCATTGTGGAAATTATTGATTTACACCGTGGATTTGATATTATAAAAAATAATATTAAAACCAATAGTAAAGTTGGACTGCTCTGGAAACTGGGCATTTTAGCATTTTTACTTTCTGCTATTATTGATAATTTAACCACTACCATTATTTTAGTTTCGTTGTTGCGAAAATTAATACCTCGCATTAAATTTAGGGCTTGGTATGCAGCAATGATAGTGATAGCTGCAAATGCGGGAGGAGCCTGGTCGCCAATTGGAGATGTAACAACAACAATGTTATGGATTGACAAAAAAGTCACAGCATTTGGATTGATGGAATATGTAATTTTACCTTCAGTTTTGTGTTTTATAGTTCCCTTTTTTATAGCCTCAAAAATGAAAGCTTTTAAAGGTAAAGTTCCAAGAAAATTGAGTATTGTAGATGAAAAATCTGAGCGTTTGTTGAGTAGTAAAAAAATGCTCTGGGTAGGTTTGTCTGCAATAGCATTTGTTCCAATTTTTAAGGGTATTACAGGCTTGCCTCCCTACCTGGCCATGTTGTTCAGCCTGGGCGTGGTTTGGTTGGTTTCAGAATATGTAAAACCGGAAAAGAACCTGAGTAAAAAAGATCGCTATCAATATTCAACCCATAGAGCTTTATCAAAAGTTGAATTTTCAAGTATATTATTCTTTTTAGGAATCTTGATGGCAGTTTCAGCTCTGGAAAGCCTCGTTTTTGGTAGTATTAATGGTACATCTGTTGGAACTTTGCGCTTTGCTGCAGAATCACTTTCAAATGCGATTCCAAATATGAACGTTGTTGTGATTATTTTAGGAGCACTTTCGGCAATCTTAGACAATGTGCCATTGGTAGCTGCAACCATGGCAATGTATGACTTTCCGGTTGACAACCCTGTTTGGCACTTTATTGCTTATAGTGCGGGCACAGGAGGAAGTATGTTAATTATTGGTTCGGCTGCAGGTGTAGCAGCCATGGGAATGGAAAAAATTAACTTTATATGGTATTTAAAAAATATTACTTGGTTAGCGTTGGTTGGATTTATATCTGGGGCATTAAGTTTTATTTTAATAGAACAGCTTATTAAATAAGCAATTTTTATAATTTAGTAACGTTTATAATTAACAAAACTCACATATGCTAACAACCTTTATACAAGAAGGAGTAGATGAAAACCTTCAGGAACTCGACCCGGAATCAGTTGAAAAAACGTTATCGGTTTTTGAATTAATTATGAATGGTGGCCCCGGGGCAATGATTATTATTGCAATTTTATTTGTGCTCCTTTTTGTAGCTGTTTATATTTATTTTGAAAGAATATTTGCTATTAAAGCCGCATCAAAAATTGATAAAAACTTCATGAATCAAATCAGGGAGCAAGTGGCCTCAGGAAATTTGCAGGGTGCCAAAATTCTATGTGCTCAAAACAATTCTCCTGTTGCACGCTTAACAGCAAAAGGTATTTCAAGAATAGGAAATCCTTTAGAAGATATCAATACAGCCATAGAAAACGCCGGAAGGCTCGAAGTTTACAAACTTGAAAAAAACGTAAGTGTTTTGGCAACTATCTCAGGAGCAGCACCGATGATTGGGTTTTTAGGAACAGTGATTGGTATGGTGCTGGCATTTCACCAGTTGGCAACAAGTAGTGGTCAAGCCGAAATGGGCCAGTTGGCTGAAGGAATTTATACCGCAATGACAACTACCGTTGCCGGCCTAATAGTTGGTATTATTGCTTATATGGCCTACAACCATGTGGTAGTGAGAACTGACAAGGTTGTACATTCAATGGAAGCAAGTGCTGTGGAATTCTTAGACTTACTTAACGAACCTTCATAAAATGAAATTACGAGGAAGAAATAAAGTAGATGCTAGTTTTAGTATGAGTTCGATGACAGACATCGTTTTTCTGTTGTTGGTGTTTTTTCTTTTAACGTCACCGGCCATCACACCTGATGCCCTTGATCTGTTACTGCCCTCTGCAAAAGGTAAAACCACACATCAACAAAATCTTTCTGTAAGTATTACAAAAGATCTGGACTATTATGTCAATAAAGACCGTGTTGGGGAGCGTGCTGTCGAAAATGCCATTAAAATAGCTTTACAGGGTCAATCTGAACCCACTATTATATTAAGAGCAGAAGAGGGAGTGCCCATACAACACGCGGTCAAAATAATGGATATTGCTAATAGAAACAGATACAAAATTGTGTTAGCTGTAAAACCAAACTAAAGTTTGGAATAAGAAAATAAGTTAGAAGTTATCTGTTCTTCTCAACTATACCTACATTATAATGAGTTATTTTAAAACCAAAGAAGAGAAAAAAAGTATCAGAATCACAGTGGCTATTCATTTAGTTATTGTGTTGCTACTTTTTTTATTTGGATTGAAATATTTTGACCCACCCATCGAGCAGGGTATTGCTGTAAATTTTGGAACAACCGATTTTGGAAGTGGTGAAAATCAACCTGTAGAACAAATACAAACCTCACCTTCACAAACACCACAACAAACAGAAACAACTCCTGAACCTGTTGTAGAAGAAGAAGTAGTTACTCAGGAAAATGAAGAAGCACCCGTAGTACAGAAAGAAGAAAAACCAAAGCCGGTAACAACCCCTAAAAAAGAAGAACCAAAAAAAGAAACTAAAGTTGACCCTAAACCCGACCAGTCTACAACTGATGCGCTTTCAAGCATCCTCAATGCGCCTAAGCAGGAAGGAGCTGCACAAAGCGGTGAAGGTAATGACACCAAAGCCGGAGACAAAGGAAGTCCCGATGGAGACCCCAATGCCAGTAATTATTATGGAATTGGCAAAGGATTAGATGGAGATGGAAATTATCTGCTTGGTGGAAGGAAAGCATTGGTCAAGAAGGTCATCGTTCAGGACTGTAATCAGGAAGGAATCGTAGTGGTTGATATTGATGTTGACAGAGATGGCAATGTGATTAAAGCAATTCCTGGTGTTAGGGGAACTACCAATAATTCAAAATGCTTGTTAGACCCTGCACGTCAGTCAGCATTACAAACCAAGTTTAACAGTGACCCAAAAGCACCTGCCCGTCAATTGGGAAGAATTATTTACCGGTTTTCTTTATCTGAATAATATTTTCAGTTCTTCTCCCTTTTAATTTAATTATCTTTATTGTTTAAAATAAAAGCTATGCTTAGAGTATTTTTATTATCATTAATTATGATATCATTTTTAGGGTGTAATTTCTCAGAGGCAAAAAAAGAATCAACAAAATCTAAAAAAGTGCCTAAAGATATTTTATTTATGCAACGGGCATTTCCATTTGACCAAATTAAACAAGGAGCTTATGAAGAAGCAAAGATTTGGAGGAAACAAAAACTTTCAAATAAAAATTCAAATGTATCCTGGGAATTTTCCGGACCGGTCAATATTGGCGGGAGAATTACTGATATAGAAGTGGCTCTTGATGATCAGAATACTTACTATGTAGCGGCAGCAAGTGGCGGTGTTTTCAAAACAGTTGATGCAGGAAGTAATTGGATTCCGGTTTTTGATGATCAGCCTTTTCTATCAATAGGGGATATTGAACTTTCTCAAAACAATACCGATTTGGTTTGGGTGGGAACCGGAGAACCTAATGCTGGAGGAGGGTCACTGGCTTATGATGGAAATGGAGTATACGTCAGTTTTGATGGAGGTTTAAACTGGGAAAATAAAGGTCTAAATGAAGTGGGCAGTATTGGAAAAGTAAAAGTTGACCCCAACAATGACAACAGGGTTTTTGTTGCCGCTATGGGCCCACTTTTTAGAAAGGATTTAAACAGGGGTGTATATAGAACAACAAATGGTGGCGAGGATTGGGATCAGGTTTTATTTGTAAGTGATTCCACAGGAGTTATAGATATGGCTATTCACCCATTAAATGGTGATGTTGTTTATGCAACAAGCTGGGAAAGAACTAGACGTC
>NZ_CAXBAN010000255.1:0-4035 GCF_963973675.1 uncultured Planktosalinus sp.
AACAAAAGGGTGGGAGGTTGATATAGGGTTTCGTTATACCTATGTAGCAAAAAATAACATACCTGCTGGAATCGTGGGAGTTGGAAAGTATTTCGGCTCTTATTGGATACACCTTAGATCTTTTTTTCAGGAGCAAAATAAAAATGTATATCCGGCGCTCACATTAACAACCCGTTATTATTATAATACCCGATTTGATTATGTGAATTTTATTCTTGGTTACGGAACATCTCCTGATGAAAGAGTGATACTTGCAGATTTAAATGAGCGTGTTGATCTCAATTCTTACAGAGCTGGACTAGGATATTTCAGACA
Source organism: uncultured Planktosalinus sp. (assembly GCF_963973675.1). Lineage (NCBI taxonomy): Bacteria > Pseudomonadati > Bacteroidota > Flavobacteriia > Flavobacteriales > Flavobacteriaceae > Planktosalinus > uncultured Planktosalinus sp. The sequence continues at coordinate 316 of NZ_CAXBAN010000255.1, forward strand.
GTTTGGAAAACATTTTATAATTGGTTTACAGCTAGTCTTTAACAGGCAGGAGTATATTGAGGATAATTGGCAAAATGAATTTGAAACCTTTTTCATGCTACACTACAGATTGTAATATCTCTACTTAAAGCGCACTTTATCGATAAAAAATGTATTTTATACTAAATAATTGTAAGAATATATTGTAGTCTTAAAATATTTTTCTATTTTAGCATTATGTAATGTGCTTTTGCCCGAAGCACTTTCAATTAAGACCCAAATTTATATAACCTATGAGTAATGCTGAAAAAATCCTTGTGGTAGAGGATGATCTACTCACATTAAGAATCCTAAACTTTATCTTGAAAAAGGAAGGATACGCAGTTTCAAGTGCCAAAAATGGACTAGATGCCATTGAACGCATGAATGTAATTCAACCGGACTTGGTAATCACTGATGTGATGTTGCCACTTAAATCGGGTTTGGAAGTAACAAGCTATTGTAAAAATAACTTTTCACACATTCCTGTTATCGTTCTTTCTGCTTTGGGAGAAGAAGAAGGTACCGTAACTAAAGCCTTTAAACTTGGAGCAGACGATTTTGTTGCAAAGCCGTTCAATCCTAATGAATTTTTGCTAAGAGTAAAAAGATTATTAATGAAAAAAGAAGTTCGTATCGCGATTTAAAAGCAATACACGTTTCATTTTTTCTCTAAATAAAATTCTTCAGTGAAATCCTGATGTAATTTTTATTATATCATATCTTTCTAAAAACTTTAAGTGTAAAATACGAAGTATAAATACCTTATATTTCGTAAATTTGCACTTTCATTTTTCATAGCACTATTTTGATTCAACTTCACGACAAATATTTTGTTCCCTTTATATCCAAAAAGCAGATAGAAACTGCAATAAACAAGCTTGCCTCTGAAATTTCAGCAGATACAAAAGGTGAAACGCCATTGTTTATTGGTGTTCTCAATGGTGCCTTTATGGTGATGAGTGATTTAATGAAAACATTTCAAGGCAATTGTGAAGTAAGTTTTGTTAAAATGGCATCTTATAAAGGAATTGAAACAACTGGAAAGGTAAACAAACTTATTGGAGTCAATGAAAGGTTAAAAGATAGAGTCGTAATTTTGGTTGAAGATATCGTTGATACCGGAATAACATTAGAACACCTTTATGAAATTATTAAAAAAGAAAACCCAAAATCTTTAAAAACAGCAACACTGTTTTTTAAACCGGAGGCTTATAAGAAAAATTTAAAAATAGACTATATCGGAATTGAAATTCCAAATAGATTTATTGTTGGTTTTGGTCTGGATTATGATGGTCTTGGCAGAAACCTTCCCGAAATATATCAATTAAAAACACAACACAACATGACAAACATTATTTTATTTGGCCCTCCGGGTGCCGGAAAAGGAACACAAGCAGATGTGCTGAAAGCGTCTTACAATTTGGTTCATATCTCCACAGGAGATGTGTTTAGATACAACATAAAAAATGAAACCGATTTAGGAATACTTGCCAAATCATATATGGACCAAGGTCAACTTGTACCTGATGAAGTAACCATCAAAATGCTGAAAGCTGAAGTCGAAAAAAATGAAGGAGCAAACGGCTTTATTTTTGACGGTTTTCCTAGAACTGAAGCTCAAGCAGAAGCACTTGACAAACTTTTAAAACAAAAAAACACACAAGTTGATGGAATGGTTGCACTCGAAGTTGATGATGAAGTGCTGGTAAATCGTCTTTTGGAACGTGGAAAAACAAGTGGTAGAGCTGATGATTCTGATGAGTCAATTATAAGAAACCGGATTAAGGTGTATTATGACGAAACTGCAATCCTAAAAAATTATTATCAAAATCAAAATAAGTATTTTGGGGTTGATGGCGTTGGGAGCATCAGTGAAATAACAGAACGCTTAAGTAAAGTGATTGATAAACTATAAATTGGAAATTAAACTTCAATTGAAACCATAAACCTGAAATAAAGAAATGACAGAAGGTAATTTTGTAGATTATGTAAAGATGCACGTTTCTTCAGGAAAAGGTGGTCAAGGTTCAGCACATTTACACCGTGAAAAATATATTGAAAAAGGTGGGCCTGATGGTGGAGACGGGGGTCGTGGAGGTCACGTAATTGTAAGAGGTAAAGATAATCTTTGGACACTTTTACACCTAAAGTATCAGAGGCACATCAAAGCAGGACATGGCGAACATGGGTCCAGCGGTAGAAGCACAGGAGCCGATGGTGAAGATGTTTATATTGATGTGCCTCTAGGAACAGTTGTGAGAGATACTGAAACTCAGGAAGTCGTTTTTGAAATCACGGAAAATAATGAAGAAAAAATCCTTCTGGAAGGAGGAATGGGAGGTAGAGGAAACTGGCATTTTAAAACCAGTACAAATCAAACACCAAGATACGCACAACCCGGCATACCTGCTCAAGAAAAAGACATTACCCTCGAACTCAAAATACTTGCTGATGTGGGATTGGTAGGTTTTCCAAATGCAGGGAAATCTACCTTACTTTCAGTAGTTACTGCCGCAAAACCTAAAATTGCAGATTATGAGTTCACCACACTAAAGCCCAATCTCGGAATTGTAAAATACCGAGATTTCCAAACATTTGTAATTGCAGATATTCCCGGGATTATTGAAGGTGCTGCTGAAGGAAGAGGAATTGGGCATCGGTTTTTGAGACATATTGAGCGCAATTCAACTTTGTTGTTTCTTATTCCTGTAGATGCAAAAAATATTAAGGAACAGTATGATATTTTGTTGAACGAACTCAAAAAATACAACCCTGAATTACTTGATAAAGAACGACTAGTTGCGATTACAAAAAGTGATATGCTTGATGACGAGTTGAAAGCAGAAATGAAAATAGAACTCGATAAACAGTTTAAAGGAATTCCTTATTTATTTATTTCTTCTGTTGCACAACAGGGGTTGACTGAACTTAAAGATAAGCTCTGGAAAATGCTTCACGTTGAGGCATAGTTAGTTGTAACTTTAATACTTCTTTAAAACCCTTCGCTTCAAAGCTTTCGTATATTTAACAACAAGTTTTATCTGGAATGAAAGTTTTTTATACTTTACTTTTTTTAGTGTTGCTATGCTCCTGTGGAGCTACAGCTACCTATGATTATGATACAGAAAAAGATTTTACAACATATTCAACCTACAATTTTTACCCCTCAATTTCTTCCGGCTTAAGTGAACTCGATGAAAACAGGATATTTAAATATACCGATAGCATTCTTCAAGAAAAAGGATTCCTGAAATCTCAAAACCCTCAGTTTTTGGTTAATTTTTATAGTGAAGAATTTATATCCAAGTCTCAAAACACAATCGGAATAGGAATTGGAAGCTCCGGTAGAAATTCATCAGTAGGAGTTTCAGGAGGAATTCCCATAGGCGGTGATGAGGTCAATCAATTATTGACTATTGATATTATCGACACTAAAACTGATTTGCTCATTTGGCAGGCTAAGGCTAATGGAGATTATAAAGTAAAAGCAAATCCAAAACAAAAAGATAATTACTATGCAAAAATATTGGCCAAGATTTTTAAACCCTTTCCACCAAATAAAAAAAATTGATGCATTTAAACTTAAACATAACAAAATACAACCTGATGAAAGCAATTGCGGTTTTGTTTTTTCTAATATTTGCCTCTACAATGTGCCTGACAGCACAAAATGGGTCCTTTACAAAGGGTGAGAACTTT
>NZ_CAXBAN010000256.1:0-4008 GCF_963973675.1 uncultured Planktosalinus sp.
GCATTGATGCAGCTTCGTGCATGTCTTCGATATTACCCAAATCATACAATGTCAAACCAATACGATGGTCTGTTACTCTTCCTTGAGGGTAGTTGTAAGTTCTGATTTTTGCGCTTCGGTCACCACTACTCACTTGGGAGTTTCGTTTAGCGGCATCTTCTTCTTGACGTTTTGCCAACTCGATATCATACAACCTTGAACGCAACACTTTAAAAGCTTTGTCTTTATTCTTGTGCTGAGACTTTTCATCCTGACATTGTGCAACTATCCCTGTAGGAACGTGAGTTAATCGAACAGCTGAATAAGTCGTGTTTACAGACTGACCTCCGGGTCCTGAGGAACAGAAAAAGTCAATTCGCACATCCTTTGGGTCTATTTGCACATCAAATTCCTCAGCTTCGGGTAACACCATAACAGTGGCGGCACTAGTGTGAACACGCCCTTGGGTTTCAGTTTGAGGAACGCGTTGGACCCGATGCACCCCGGCTTCAAACTTTAAAGTTCCGTAAACATCTTCACCGTTTACTTCAAATTGGATTTCTTTATAACCACCATTTGTGCCTTCACTAAAATCCATCACATTAAACGACCAGCCTTTACTTTCAATATATTTTGAATACATTCTGAACAAATCTCCTGCAAAAATTGACGCTTCGTCTCCTCCGGTGCCGGCTCTTATTTCCATCACAACGTTTTTGGCGTCTTCAGGATCTTTAGGAATCAACATAAACTTGATTTCATCCTCCAGTTTTGGAAGGCGTTCTTTTGCAGCTTCCATTTCTAATTTTGCCATTTCGAGCATTTCGGCATCACTACCATCATTGATAATCTCTTCTGCTTCTTTGACACTGTTGGTGAGTGAGATATATTCCTCACGCTTATCCATTAATTTACGTAAATCTTTATATTCCTTATTTAATTGTACATATCGCTTTTGGTCAGAAATAATATCCGGTTGAATGATTAAATCACTCACTTCATCAAAACGCTGTTTAATAATTTGCAATTTTTCTAACATATGCTCCCTCTATTTTGAGTGGTGCAAATTTAAGATAATTAAATGTAATTAATAAGATATAGCCATAAAATGAAATCCATGGCAATTGGATGGTTTAACTCTTTAAAACCTACAGATAACTCTCCTGTTCAATGCGAAGTTCGCTTTCATTTTCGGAAGAGGCTACAGTAAAAGCAAAGTTAACTAATAGATACAAACCAAGGATATAGAAAATTCGTTCAAAATAAAAGGCTACATCTATTTCGTAAAAATAAGCTGCCAAACCGCTAAGGTCTGAAAACACAAAGCACAACACAAAAAACAGATAATGTAAAGGTGTTTTTCCAAAAAAGCGGTCATAATATAAATAGGCGATAAACGCCAAAATCAACAAGATTCCGCCTTGTAAATAAAACAGGACCAATTGCAAGCCATTGTCAAGCTTATCTGTTAGTATTTCTGATAAATAGTACATATTAAAAAGGTTTAAACAAACTAAAATAGTAATAAAAACAGCTATTGGAGAAGTAAACTTTGTGATTTTTAATTTTTTTATTCCATAATAAATCAGAGCGATATAAGCGAGAATTGTAAATATAAATGAGGACGTTTTATATGAGCTCATTTCATAATTAACTATCAAAAGGTCTCTCAATGTAAAAAGTATCAAAGCAAAGAATACAAATCCTATCCAGTATTTTTTATAAAAAACAAAGAAAGTGAAGAATGTGAAAGCTGTAAGTACTCTTACCATTCTCGAGATTTCTATTTCAAATTTTGAAATAACTATCATGTTTAAGCCAATGAAGATTACAACCAGAAGAAATAGGAAGGTATCCTTAGAGTGTAGATTAATATTCATTTTAGTTTCGTTTAGTTAGTTAATAAGAATTCTCTTACATAACTACCTACGTAAATCAAGAACTATTGGTTTTATAGTTTTTGAAAAGTACTATCAAAATTGAGGTTCATCAATAATCAAAAATACCAAACTCACTCTTAATGGTAAGTTTCTTTTTATCTGAAGCTTCTACTCTACCCACAATTTGCGCATCTATTTGGAAGGATTTTGAAATGGAAATAATATCTTCAGCAATTGTTGAGTTGCAATATAGTTCCATACGGTGGCCCATATTAAATACCTGGTACATTTCTTTCCAATTAGTACTTGATTCTTTTTGGATTAATTTGAACAATGGCGGAACTTGAAAAAGAGAGTCTTTTACAATGTGAAGGGCATCAATAAAATGAAGAATTTTGGTTTGTGCCCCGCCACTGCAATGCACCATGCCGTGAATATCAGCAGCGTTGTATTTAGAAAGTATTTTTTTGATTACAGGAGCGTAGGTGCGCGTTGGTGAAAGCACAAGCTTACCTGCGTTCAACGGACTGTTTGCCACTTCATCGATCAATTTTTTTGTGCCGGAATAAACTAAATCTTCAGGAACTGATGCATCAAAACTTTCAGGATATTTATTTGCGAGGTACTTTTCAAAAACATCGTGGCGTGCAGAGGTGAGACCGTTGCTTCCCATCCCGCCATTGTATTCCTTTTCATATGTGGCCTGCCCAAAAGATGCTAATCCTACAATCACATCACCGGCCTGAATGTTTGCGTTATCAATCACATCGCTGCGTTTCATTCTTGCTGTTACTGTTGAATCAACAATGATGGTGCGCACAAGATCGCCCACATCAGCGGTTTCGCCACCCGTGGAATGGATGGTCACGCCAAACTGCTTCAGGTCTTCGATCAGTTCTTCCGTTCCATTGATGATGGCAGATATGACTTCGCCGGGAATTAGGTTTTTATTGCGTCCAATGGTGGAGGAAAGCAAAATGTTATCAGTCGCTCCCACACATAACAGATCGTCAATATTCATAATAAGCGCATCCTGTGCAATGCCTTTCCAAACAGAAAGATCTCCTGTTTCTTTCCAGTACATGTACGCCAAAGAAGATTTTGTGCCTGCTCCATCAGCGTGCATAATCAGGCAATACTTGTCGTCTTTGGTGAGATAATCAGGGATAATTTTACAAAAAGCCTTAGGAAAAAGCCCTTTGTCAATATTCTTTATAGCATTGTGAACATCTTCCTTTCCTGCTGAAACACCGCGTTGTGCATATCGTTTGCTTATTTCCTGGCTCATCTTAATAATTTAATCATAAAAATAATAAATTAAAAAATCCCGTTCAAAAGTGAACGGGATTGTATTTATTTTGTAAACAACAATTCCCTGTATTTTGTCAATGGCCATAACTCATCGTCTACAAGCAACTCAAGTTTATCGCAATGATATCTTATAGTCTCAAATAGTGGTTTTACATGCTCACAATACGCTTTAGCAGTTTTCTCAATATCTGACATATTGTTTGCTTTTTTTCGTTCATCAGTCATTTCGGTCACACCTTGATTGATTTTTTCAATGTGTTCACTAATTGCTTCAATAATTTCCAATTGCTGTTCTGCCATTTTTGTAAAACCTCCACCATATATTTCTTTTAGCCCTTTTACGTTGTTTACCAAAACACTTTGATATTTGATTGCTGTTGGGATCACGTGGTTTCTGGCAATATCGCCCAAAACGCGTCCTTCAATTTGAATGCGTTTGGTGTATTCTTCAACTTCTATTTCATACCGTGCTTTTGATTCAATCTCACTCATAATACCCATATCTTCAAAAAGACTGATGGCTTTTTTTGAAATTTTAGCTTTTAGTGCTTCAGGAGTTGTTTTGTAATTACTTAGTTTTCTCTTTTTGGCTTCTTTTTCCCACGCCTCTCCATAGCCATCTCCTTCAAAACGAATGCGTTTTGAGTCTTTTATATACTCACGAAGTACATTAAAAATTGCATCGTCTTTTTTCATTTTCTTTTCATCAATCAGCTTATCAACTGCTAGCTTAAACTCTTTTAATTGTTTTGCTACTATGGTATTTAAAACCGTCATAGGGTGTGCACAATTTGCTTTAGATCCCACTGCTCTAAACTCCCATTTATTTCCGGTAAAT